>CAZBBU010000032.1:0-10582 GCA_964489965.1 uncultured bacterium | reverse complement strand
GTGGAAGGACACCGGCAAGGCTGAAGACATCCTGGATGCCAACCGCCTGCTGCTCGAGAAGGTCGGGCGCAGCCTGGCCGGCAGCACGGAAGATTCGGACCTGCAGGGTGACGTGGTGGTGGAGCGCGGTGCCAGCGTGCGCGGCTCGACCATAAAGGGGCCAGCGATCATCGGCGCCGGCAGCGTGGTGGAGAACGCCTGGATCGGGCCTTACACCACCATCGGCCTGGGCTGCCACGTGGTCGACAGTGAGATCGAACACTCCGTGGTGGGTGACGGCACCCGGATCGTGGGTGTGCAGTCGCGCATCCGCCTCAGCCTGATAGGCGAGAACGTGACGATGCGGGGCCAGGACGAACAGGGCTTCCACCAGTTGGTGGTCGGTGACCGCTCCGAACTCCTGCTCTCCGACCACTGAGGCCACAAACTGTGTCCCAGCGCTGATTTCTGCGCCCCCCATCGTGGCTCAGGCACATTTTTGCCCGGGCCAACCTCCTTATGCTCTAGGCATTCATACCCCGTAAGCCAGCGGCAACAAGGCCGCGGCGTCCGGGGAATGAGGGGGGAAAACATGAACAGGAACACATCATTGACGCTGCGTGACATCGTGCTGGCGCTGCTCGCAACCTTGTTGCTCGGTATGCCGGTACTGGCGCAGGAAGGCTCACCTGCGGATCCCGAGGCTCCGGTCGAAAGCCCCGCGCCGCCTGATCCGGGCGAGCCGATCGAGGACCCCGAGCCTGCTGACGATCCCGCCGAAGAACCGGCAGACACTGAGGAAGAGCCGGCAGACGAGACCGCAGATGAGCGCGATCAGGACATGACGAGCACGGCCCCGGCCGCATTCGGCAACACCCGGCTCATCGAAGTGCCGGTTGAGGCCGGTATGCGCGAGTTCAACGACTCGGCCTGGGTGCGGGTACTGAACCTGTCGCCGAACGCCGGCGCAGTGGACTTCAATCTCGTCTACACCGACGATGAGAGCATGAGCGCCAGCATTCCCGACTTCATGATGGGCGTGGAGTACGAAGGCAACGGCAACTACGTGGAGCTGCCCGCCGGCAATTACGAGCTGAACCTGTCCGGCCTGGCTGAGGACGAGATCGCCTTCAGCGTGAACGGCGGCCGTTACTACACGCTGGTGGTCACCGGTCTGAGGCTTCCGCCTGAGGCCGAGGCTGACGCCGAGGCCGAAGAAGGTGGCTTCATGGGCTGGCTGCGTGGCCTGTTCGGCGGCGATGACGGCGGCGACGCCTACACGCTGGACCTGCTGCTGCTCGAAGACGACCTCTACCAGACCAACCTGGAGTCCGAATCGCTCGTGCGCGTCGTGAACGCCGCTCCGGGTACCGAATCAGTGACCCTGGCCGTACAGGGCGAGTCCGGCACGCTTACCGGCAACGCCGCCTACGGCACCGCCACCGGTACGAACCGCGTGAATGCCGCGGAGTTCTCCGGTCCGCTCGAGCTGCGCCTCGGCGGCTCACGTGCCGCAACCATCCCGCTTGAGGATGTCAGCCTGCAACCCGGCAGCGTGAACACCGTGTTCCTGGTGGGCACGCCGCTGGAGGACGCGCCGCTGAGCGCCCTGGTGCTCAGCACCCCGTCCTTCATGGATCAGTGATGAGCGTCTGCCCCACCAGACACAACTGAGCAAACAGGCATGAAAAAAGCTTTGAGAATCTCTCCGCCGGGGGGGCAGCGGGGTGCGGAGACTTCTCAAAGCTTGAATCTGATTATTACCTGAGAACCCTGAGCATTGCAAGAGCCCCGAATCCTGATTCAGTCCTCAGGTTTCATGAGTGGGAAAAGTATCACATCACGGATGCTGGGCTGGTCCGCCAGCAGCATCGCGATCCTGTCGATCCCCAGTCCCAGTCCGCCCGTGGGCGGCATTCCGTACTCGAGAGCAACCAGGAAGTCTTCGTCCAGCCGGTGCGCCTCGTCATCGCCGGCGGCCCGCAGTTCCAGCTGCTGTTCGAAGCGTTCGCGCTGGTCCAGGGGATCGTTCAGCTCGCTGAAGGCGTTGCCGATCTCCATCCCCATCACCACCGGCTCGAAGCGCTCGGTCAGTCCAGGCCGGGAGCGGTGCCGCCTGGCCAGCGGGCTGATGGCCAGCGGGTGGTCCATCACGAAGGTCGGCTGCTCCAGGTGCGGTTCAAGGTAGATGTCATAGAGCTTGTCTATTATCTGGTTGAACGGCTGTTCGTGAAGTTCGCCGTCCTTGCCGCCCGGCAGGTTCTCCCGGACCCACTCGCGCAGCCTGGGTTCGTCCAGTAGGTCGAAGTCGATGCCGGCCCGCCTGGCGATCTCGGTCACGTAGTCAACGCGCGGCCAGGGTGGTGTGAAGTCCAGCCTCTTGCCCTGGTACTCGATGACGGTGCCGCCGGTCAGTTCGGTAAGGATGCTGGCCATCATGTCTTCGACCAGCTTCAGGATGTCCAGGTAGTCGCGGCCCGTCCAGTAGAGTTCGAGCATCGTGTACTCAGGGTTGTGCTTGTAGCTGAGCCCTTCGTTGCGGAAGTTGCGGCCGATTTCGTAGACCGCGTCGAAGCCACCCACGATCAGTCGCTTCAGGTACAGCTCCAGCGAGATGCGCAAGTGGAAGTCGTGGTCCAGCGCGTTGTGATGCGTTATGAACGGGCGCGCCTCGGCCCCGCCGGGTACTGCCTGCAGCACCGGCGTCTCGACTTCGAAGAAACCCAGGTTGTCCAGGTACCGTCGCATCAGGCTGATGAAGCGACTGCGCATCACGAAAGCCTTCTTGGAGTCCTCCGACACCAGCAGGTCCAGGTAACGCTGACGGTAACGGACCTCTTTGTCAGCGATGCCGTGCCACTTGTCAGGAAGGGGCCGCAGCGACTTGACCAGCAGGCGGAAGTCGCTGACCGCCACCGTGAGTTCACCCGTCTTGGTCATGAAGAGCTTGCCGCTGACCTCAATCCAGTCGCCCAGGTCGAACTTCTTCAGTGAGCGGTACTTCTCGAGCGCGTCGCGCTGGAAGAACGCCTGTATGCGGCCACTGGCGTCCTGCAGCGTGGCGAAAGTGACCTTGCCCATACCGCGCAGCGTCATGAGCCTGCCGGCCACGGTCACGGACTCGTCGTCCCAGCGGTCTCCGGGCTGTCCGTCGGAATGGCGCTCCCGGAGCTCCTGCGCCGTGTGGCTGGGCCGGTAAGTGAAGGGGTAGCTCTCGAAGCCCGCTTCTTCAAGCTGGGCCAGGTTGCTGATGCGCTGATCGCGCTGTTCGTTCAATGATTTTTCTGCCATCTGCTCCGCCCGTAAGGTCCCGCGGCCCTTGGGGCCGGCAAAAGGAGGCTATCACACTGACGCGGGCCGCCGTCGCTCTCAGGAAGCTGCGGGACTATTACTGTAAGGTGCTTAGGGTGAAGGCTGTCCACATCAAGTTGATTCTGGGCGTGTGCCTGCTGGCCGTCGCCGGCTGGCTCTCTTCGGAACCGATTCTGAACGCCCTGCGGGGCAAGCCCATTCCCCGGCTGAACGTGCAGGTGCTGGTGATCGACCCGCTGGCCCAGCCGGGCCTGGAAGGCTACCGGGAGTACCGGGACGCACTGCGCGCCGGTGAACTTGACCGGATTGCGCTGCTGAGCCAGGCTGACGACTCTTACCTGGCGCTCAGGGCGGCGCTCACCTTGGCAAGACACTGGTCGTTGCCCCCCGAAGCCCGTTTGCCCCATTACCTGCGCGCGCAGGAACTGCGCATCGAGGACCCGCTGGCCCGCACGGAGAACCGCACTTTCCGCCTGGAGGTTGCCAGCACGGCAGAGGCCGCCGGCGACACCGCGGTCGCCGTCGCCAATTACCGCCCGGCCCTGCCGGCCGCGGAGGCGGTTGCCGCGCTGGAACGCCTGATCGAAGACCCGTATGAGCTGGCTGCGGCTTACCTGTCAGCCCGACTGCACCAGGCGGCACTTGACGCGCTCGGTGACCTGTCAGCCCCGTCCATCGAGGCGCCGGCGCAACGTGCACTCGGCAACCATGAGGCTGCCCTGGACGCCTACACGCGCTGGCTGGCTGAAGTGCCGGGCAGCAGCGAGGCGCTGCTGGGCCGCGCCTGGAGCAACTTCTACCTGTTCAACAACGACGAGGCTGACGCCCAGTTCGCCCAGCTCGAAGGCAGCAACGCGCTTTACGGCCGGGGGCTGCTGGCCAACCGGGCCGGTGACCTGGACGCCGCCACCGAGTTCCTGTACCAAAGTGGTGACCCCTACCACCTGTGGCTGGCCACCGACCTGCTCGAGCGAGCCGGGCGGCAGCAGGACGCCATGCGCTTCTACCTGCGTCTGGCCCGGGGTACTTCCGCATACGCGGACCAGGCGGCCTACCGGGCACTGGTTCTGAGCGAACGGAGCGGTGACACGGCCAGCGCGTCCGTGGCTCGGGAGCTCATCGACCCCGACGGTTTCTACTCGCTCGTGCTCGGCGAGCCGTTCACGTTGCCACCCGAAACCGTCACGGGACACTCGCACTTGGAGATCCTGGAGCGGGCGGAGAGCCTGGCCCAGGCACTGGACGTTGACGCCGCGGTCGGCGAGCTGATCTTTGCGCTGCGTGACACCGATGATGCCGAGGACGTCATCGCCATAGCCAGCACCCTGCAGGCGTACGGGGAGTTCCGGCAGAGCCGCCTGGCGGCCCAGGAGCTGCTGGGTGCGCATGCGGATGACCGGCGGGTCTGGCGTCTGGCCTGGCCTGAGGCATTCGCCGACGAGGTGCTCAAGTCAGCCGCAGCAACTGGCGTCGAGCCGGAGCTCGTCTGGGCGGTGATGCGCCAGGAGTCGGCCTTCTATCCGCTGGCGGTGTCTACCAGCAACGCCCGGGGCCTCATGCAGGTGGTGCCTTCCACCTGGGACTGGCTGGCCGAACTCCAGGGTGAAGCGCCGGCCGACGTGTTCGGTGTGGCCGCCAACATCCGCTATGGCAGCTTCTACCTGGACTGGCTTGTCAACTACTTCGACGGCGACCTGGAGCTGGCCGTGGCCTCCTACAACCGCGGGCAGGGTTACATCGGCCGGCTCTATGAGGGCGAAACGGTGGAAGGCGACAAGGCCGAACTGTACCGGCAGATCGACGCGCAGGAGACGCGCAACTACCTGGAGCGCGTGCTGGTCAATTACCACGTGTACCTGGGTCTCAGTGACGGGCTGGTCAGCGTGCCGTCACGGATTGCCCGCCTGGCTGATTGACGCGAGCCACTGGTCCGGCAGCGCCCGGAGTGAATCACGCAAGTCAGTGGGCAGGCCGCGCGACTGTTCTTTCAGCAGTTCGGACCGCTGTTGCAGCCAGTCACCGTCGTCGTCTCCACTGCGCCGGGCCACGATTCCCAGCAGCTGGCAGGCCAGCGGCGCCTCCGCGAACTCGCTGGTGGCCATGGTCATGGCGATGCTGGTGGCCAGGCTGTCGGTTTCATCGCCCTCCTCGGGTTCCGTGGAAGCCGGATCCAGCAGCAACATCCTCAGGCGCGCGAGCTCGGCCACGAACGCCTGGTGCGGGCCCTGCCAGGCGATGCCTTCCAGCAGGCCCAGCCCGTCCTGTCTGCTCCGGGCCTGCAGCGCCATCTCCAGCACCAACCAGTTGTAGACGCTGGTCATGCCCAGCTCCCGCACGGCCTTGACCTCAGTCGGGATGACCGCTTGCGGGCCTTCGGCAAGAAGCCTGGCAGCGCGGTGCACCACCAGTCGCCGCTGGTCTGCCAGTTCTTCCAGCAGGCCACCGGCCTGTTCCAGCAGTTCCAGCTGCCTGCTTCTGGATCCGCACTGCCGGGCGATGTCAGCCGCCTGTTCCAACCCCTGGGCGTGGAGCGCCACGTCACTGGTGTTTTCGCCTTCTTCCACCACTTCCATGCTGGTGTTCCAGGCCGGTCCGTACGAACCCTGGCGCATGTAGATGATCGAGAGATTGTGTATCTGCTGCGCCTCGAGCGAGCGGTGGCCAAGCCGCCGGGCCAGCTGCCGGCCCTCATGAAGGTGCTTGAGCGCCCGGTCGTAGGCGCCCAGGCGCTCTGCCGAGGCGGACATGTTGTTCAGGCAGGCCGAGACCGTCGTCAGGTCAGAAGAACTGCGGGCCAGCGTGAGCGCCCGGTCGAACAGGCCGTAGGCCGTGTCGTGCTCCTCACGCATCCCGTGGATGGCGCCCATGTTGCCCAGTGCGCGCATACTTTCCTGGGGCACCCCCAGCTCCGCGCTGCCCCGGAAAGACTCCAGGGCGCCGTTCAGGTCGCCGAGGCCGAAGCGGATCACGCCCAGCCCGTTGTAAGCCAGCGCCAGAAGTTCGGGCTCACCGGTCCGTTGCGCGATCTCCATGGCTTCCTCGGCATGCTGCAATGCCAGGCTGTTCTGCTTCTTGCGGGCCATGGAGCGCGCCCGGATCAGGCGCACGCGGCACAGCGCGGAGTCATCCTGCAGCTCCCAGGCAAGGCTGTCAGCATGGTCGACGGTCGCCGCCTGCAAGGATTCCTTACCCAGGCGATCCGCCAATGACTCCAGGACCAGCATCGCCTCGAACCGCTCACTGGGGGTGCCGGCCCAGCTGGCCCGGAAGGAGTACTCGGTGGCCAGCTCGAGCGCGTTGCCGTTCAGTGCGCCCCGTGCCGCCTTGAGGAACCAGCCGGCCGCCCGTTCACCGCTTCCGGCACGCAGCCAGTGCCAGCCGAGGGCGGCCTGGTCCTGCCAGTCCTCCGGCTGGCGCTCCTCCAGCAGCCTGGCCGTGCGGGACTCGAGCAACTGCGCGTCACTGTCCGTGACCGGCACGGCTCTGGCGCCGGCCACGTCATCCGCGGCCTTGATGACACCCGCCTTCCTGAGGGCTTCCACGTCCTTGCTGACCTCGAAAGCGTCGCGTCTCAGTACCTGGGCGAGTTCGTCCAGATTCAGACGGCCCAGGCCGATCTGTATGGCCCCAAGCAGCTGTCGCTGCCGGGCAGGCAGGGCCTGTACACCCAGCTCGGACGGAAGGTTTCCCTCCTTGATCAAGTCGGCCAGCCTGGCGGTTTCTGCCTGTGGCGCGCTGGCCAGTTCGGTATCCAACAGGCGCGCGAACGAATCGAAACGCTGCAACGCCAGGGCCCGACGGTCGAGCAGGAACTCCAGCCGCATCGCCTGGCGCAGGCTCAGTTCCGCGAACGGGTCGGCCCTCAGCAGTGCCTCATGGGTTTCCAGCGCCTGTTCCAGGTCGCCGGACTCTTCGAACTGGTCCGCCAGGCCGGTGAGAGCCTGCTTGTACAGCGTCTCAATCCGTTGGCTTTCTTCATCCAGCCGGTACTGCAGTTCTTCTGAATCGCTGTACTCAAGGCCACTCAGGAACGGTCCGCGCCACAGCTCCACCGCCCCGGAGTAGTCGCCGTTCCTGACTGCTTCTTCCAGCAGCCGCACGTCGGTCTGTGCTTGAATATCGAGTTCGTCACCAGCCGTCAGCCAGTGCTCGGCGCCGGGCAGCTGGCGAAGCTGGTACACCGCCTGGCGCACGTTGCCGAGCCCGCCCTGCCACAGCAGTTCAGCTGCTTCCGTCCGGCTCAGCGGGCTGTCCCGGAGTGCCAGCAGGCAAATGAGCAGCAGTGACTTGCGTGACGCCACCGTGAGCGTCTCGCCACCGAACTCCACCTGCGGGCTTCCCAGCAGGCGTACAGACAGCGGACCTTTATCAGGCAATTTCTTCAGCTTCCCCCCTTAGTGCTGAAAACATCGTACCAGATTGAATTACCGGCTTTTGTGGCGCGTCGGTTCGGGTCAGCTGCGTGGTACCGGCAACTCCAGTTTCAGCCAGCGGCTGCCAAGCCTCACGATCATGGTCAGCGCCACACTGCCGATCAGGGCCGTCTCGACCCCGAGTGGTGCCATGAAGAAGTAGGCGAGCGCACCACAGGCAGCGGCCGAGGCGTAGAAGTCACCCGAGCGGTAGAACACGCTGGGCACCTTGTCCGTCAGGACATCGCGCAGCACGCCGCCGCCGACCCCGCTGACCGCTCCGGCGAACAGGGTGCCCCACATGCCCAGGCCGTATTCCAGCCCGCGTTGGGCGCCCAATGCGGCGAAGATGGCGAGGCCCAGCGTGTCCAGCACGTAGAGCAGCCGGCTCTCCGGCCGCATGCGCCGGTGCAGCAGGAACACGCCCAGGCCGGTGGCCGCCACCACCCATAAAAGGGGCTCGTTGGTGAAGTTGTCCGGTGGGAGCACACCCACCACGACATCGCGGATCGAACCGCCACCGATGGCGGTCACGGCCGCCAGTACCAGCACACCCACGAGGTCGAAGCCGGCGCGGATGGCAACCAGGGCACCGGATGCCGCGAAGGTCAGGGTTCCTATCCACACGAGAAGGTCGATCAGGTCCATAGTCCAGCTGAGACTAACCTGCATCCCGGCCGGCTGCTTCTTCTCACCTGGCAGTGAGAATCGAAAAGTAACCTTATGAACATGAACAACTCATGGCGCAGCAGGTTGTTTGCCGCAGGCCTTGCAGTGGCGGCACTCGGATTGATATCACCAGTCATGGCCCAGCAGAACACGGCAGCAGACCTGCCCGTAACCAAGGTGGTGCTGTACACCAACGGCGTCGCCTATTTCGAGCACTCCGGAGTGGTGAGCGGCTCGCAGGAATTCTCACTTCCGGTCGATTCAGGTGACATGGATGACCTGCTGCAGAGTCTGGTCCTCCTGGACCACGGGGGCGGCACGATCCGGCCGGTGCGGTACGCAGCCGAGAATCCGCTGGACAGGACGCTTGCCAGCTACTCGCTTGACCTGAGTGGCAATCCGGCGCTGGCCGAGCTGCTCCTGCAGGCGCGTGGCGAGCGCGTCAGCATCGGCGGTTCGCAGACCGTTGATGGCGTGATCGTCAGCGTCGAGCGTGTCCAGGAGCCGGAAGCGGCCGACCGCCACCTGCTGCTCCTGGCCACGGACCAGGGCCTGCAGCGCATCGCCCTGGAGGAGGTGCGCAGCATCGATTTTGAGAACGAGCAGCTCCGCGAAGAGCTGGACGCTGCCCTGCTGGCCGTGGCGCGCAACCGTGACACAGACCAGAAGGACGTGCGCCTGCAGTTCGATGGCGAGGGCGAACGTTCGGTGCAGGTCGGTTACGTGCGCGAGATGCCGGTCTGGAAGACCAGCTACCGCCTGGTGATCGGCGATGATGGCAACGCCGAACTGCAGGGCTGGGCGATCTTTGACAATCCCACTTCGCTCGACCTTGAGAACGTCCAGGTCACCTTCGTGGCCGGCCAGCCGGTGTCATTCATCACCCAGCTGTACGAGGCAGTCTACGTGCAGCGTCAGCGCGTCGGACCGCCGGTAGCCCAGCAGGCCGCACCGCCACCTGTTTTCGCAGCGGAGATGGCGATGCCTGCTCCCGCCGCAGCCGGTTCTGCGCGCTCGTTCGAGGGCGAGGCGCTGGTGTCGCTGGCTGACATGGGAGTGGAAGCGATGGCAAGCGGTGTCCAAACCGGTGTGACCTTCCAGTACGTGGTGGAGGAACCCGTGACCGTGGGTCGCTTCGAGTCAGCCATGATCCCGATCGTTCAGCAGGAGGTTCCTGCCCAGCGCCTGTCGATCCTGGCTCCAGGCCGCGCTGATGGCCATCCGCTGCGGGGCGTGCGGCTGCGCAATGATACCGGCCTGCACCTGGCCGCCGGCACGGTTACCGTATTCGATGGCGGCGCGTTCACCGGTACCGCCCGCTTTGGTGATGTGCTTCCGGATGAGGATGTCCTGCTTGCCTACGCCACCGACCTGGCGGTCACCAGCAGCAGCTATGGTGCGAGCGATCCGGAGCAGGTTCTGTCCCTGCGGATCATGGACGGCACGCTCGTCTCCGAGGTTCGCTTGCGTTACCGCACCAGCTACGACTTCCAGGCTGGCCTGGACGAGAACAGACTTGTTCTGGTCGAGCATCCGGCGAACTCCGGCTTCGAGCTCGTGTCCCCGGTTGACCCGGCCCCACTCCGCAGCGGGAGCAACTACCGCTTCGGTGTGCTCCTGGCTGCAGACTCAGAGGCTGGTGACCACACGGCCACGTCGGACGTGCCGCTTCAGGTGCGCTGCACGGATGGTGCGGAATGCCAGCTCGTGGTCATCGAGGAGCGGGTCGCAAGCAGGCGGGTGGCACTCAGCAACATGACCACGGACTCGATCGTGGTGGTGCTACAGAACGAGCTGCTTGACGAGGCCAGCGCCCTGCTGCTTGAGCGACTGCTCGAATCCGGCAGGCAGATCGATGAGATCGAGCGCCAGCTTCGGGCCCTGGCGACCCAGCGCGGGCAGATCTTTGAGGAGCAGGAACGGATCCGGGCCAACATGGCCGAGCTTGATCAGTCATCAAGTCTCTATCAGCGTTACACCGCGCAGCTGAACGACCAGGAAGACGAGCTTGAGCGGATCGCCACCGAGCGTATCCAGCTGGAGGAGCGACTGCAGGAACTCGAAGCCGGACGGGCCGAGTTGCTGCGTAACAGTTGAGGAAGGGATGGAGCGGGAGACCGGATTCGAACCGGCGACATCTACCTTGGCAAGGTAGTGCTCTACCAGCTGAGCTACTCCCGCGCTCGTGCCGGAACGGCGTGGTTCCGGCC
>CAZBBU010000031.1:0-10611 GCA_964489965.1 uncultured bacterium | reverse complement strand
GTCGTTGACCTCGGGGATCTCCTGCTTCATCAGGTACTCGAGCAGTTCCGGCGCGGCGCGGGAGACGAGGATGCTGGGTCCGCGTGCGGACAGTTCCACGTTGACCACGTAAACGCGCAGGCGCATGCCCACCATGTAGCGCTCGCCGGGGATCTGCTCCTTGGGCGGCAGGATGGCCTCGCCACGGCCCAGGTCCACGAACACGTTCCGCTTGTTGTCCGTGCGGGAGACAACGGCCGTGAGCACGTCGCCGGCCCGGTCCTTGTACTCCTCGAACACGATGGAACGCTCGGCTTCGCGGATCTTCTGGGTGATCACCTGTTTGGTGGTCTGGATGGCGATGCGGGTGAACTTCTCGGTATCGACAGGGAATTCCATCTCCATGCCGAGCTCGACCGTGTCGTCCAGTTCGAGCGCCTCGGTCAGGGAGATCTCCCGCACGGGATCCTCGACTTCCTCGACAACCTTGCGGATCAGCAGCACTTCCATCTCGCCGGTCTCCGGGTCGATCATCACTTCGACCTCGGATCCGATCTGGATCTTGCTGCTGTACGCCTGTTCGAGCGCCTCCTCGAACTTGACGAGCAGCTCGTCCTTGTTGAGGTTGCGCTCCTGGGCCAGCTGACCCAGCGCGTCAATGAATTCCCTGTTCATGCTTCCACTCTCCTATTCAGTTGTCGGCCCGCAGCGGATGCCACTTCTGCGGACCAGTTCATCTTGGCTCATCCGGCCATTCGGCCAGCCAGGCCCCCTGGATGTCAGCGAGCGGCACGGTTCTCTCCTCGCCGTCCACCAGGAAGGTGACATCGCCCGTACCTACCGACGTGATCCTGCCGGTGAACGTTTCGCCGCCACTGCGCACCTTGGCAAGCAGGTCACGGAACCGCTCGAAGTGACGGGCCGTATTGAGGGGACGCTCGGCTCCCGGTGACTCGACCTCGAGCAGATAGGATGACTTGAACGGGTCAAGTCGGTCCAGCTCCAGGGCCAGGACTTCTGAGGCCAGTGACACGTCAGCGACGCCGACCACAGCTTCGTCCAGCCTGTCGATACGGACGAGGACCCTGCTCTTGCCGGAGCGGCCCGAGCTGCTGACTTTCGCTTCCAGCACCTCGAATCCCAACGGCACCAGCACTTCCCTGGCCGTTTCAAGCAAATCCATGCTACCTCCATGACCCGGGCCAACAAAAAAGGTGGGCCTCATGTCACCCACCCGATACGCGGTCGTCGGGATGTTCCAGGCGCTGCGCAGGGCCCGGCGTGCGCGTCACGGGGACGCAAACGGCTGACAGTGTACCACAGGGCGGCAGCTGCCTGCCCCGTGTCAGGGCACAGTGACGTCCAGCTGCCGCAGCACCAGCGAATGTTGACTCACGAGCGCCCTCCACGTGCCTGCCTGTGACTGCACGTCTTCCGGCAGCGGCAGACGGAAATTCTGCCCGATCGCGTCCGGATCAAGCCAGATGCTCTGCGAGGCCACCTCCTGGCCGCCGGGGGCGAACCACTGAACGGCCAGCCAGCCTTCTTCAGGCACGTCCAACACCGAGACCAGCAGCAGTGGACTCTCCTGTTCCAGGACCAGTTCCAGCGTAAGCCGGGCACGTGGTTCGGGCTGTTCGGACTCGATGAGTGGCGGGAGGTAGAGTGGCCGGCAGGCGGCCACGGAGACCATGAGCAGCAGGAAGAAGCTCAGGCGTCTCAAAGCGCCTCCGGCAGCAGCAGGGCGGCCAGCATCGCTACTGGCGCGGTCTCGGCGCGCAGGATGCGCTGACCCAGTCGCACCTGTGTGAAACCCTGGGCCGCGAAGTCCTCGAGTTCGGCTTCGGCGAAGCCCCCTTCGGGACCTGTTACCAGCGCAAGGCTGCCGGCACTGGCGGCAACCCCGGCCAGTGTGCCGCCTGCACCCGGGTCGGCCACCAGCACCTGGGCGCCGGCAAGTGCCTGGCCCAGCTGCGCCACCGGAACCGGCTCGAGCACTTCCGGGACCAGCGCCCGGCCCGACTGTTTGGCAGCTTCGGTCGCCACGCGCTGCAGACGATCCAGCTTCCTGGCCGGCATTTCCCGCACGTCCGCGTAGCGGCTCGTGAACGGCTGAAAGCGGCTGGCTCCGAGTTCGGTGCATTGCCGGATCACGTCCGCGAGTTTGTCACCCTTCAGGAGTCCCACGGCAACCGTCACCTTGAGGGCCGGCTCCACCAGTGACGCCTCCGGAGCTTCCAGCCGGAGTGTCAGGCTCCCGTCGCCGACTTCCAGCACCTGACCGTTCGCTTCCAGTCCTTCACCGTCGAACGCGCGGATCTGCTGGCCAGGCCGCACCCTCAGCACCCTCGCCAGGTGGTGGGCTTCTGCTCCAAGCAGCAACCGTTCACCAGCTTCGAGTCCCGGCAGGTAAATCCGGTGAACACGCATGTCAGCCGGCTTTCCGGGCGCTGAAGCTGACCCAGTCCCCCTGATGCAACCGTTGCACGCCGGTGAAATGGTCAGCGAGTCCGGCTTCGACCTCGCTGGCCTGCTCGCTCATGATCCCGCTCAGCAGCAGCTCACCACCCGGCACCAGGTGCTGGGCGTAAGCCGGCATCAGCTGCAGGTGCAGGGCGGCGAAGAGGTTGGCAAGCAGCACGTCGAACGGTTGCTCAGCCCGGTAGGTTGGCGCCTCTCCCGTGCGCCATTCGTTCACAGGCGAACCGGTGGCAGGGTCGACAGCGAAGGGATCCGGACCGCTGAACTCACCCAGCGTGGCCCAGACGAAGCTGGCCCGTGAGTGGTTGAGCGTCGCGTTCGCTCTGGCTACCTCTATGGTCTTCGGGTCGTTGTCGATCCCGATGGACTTCCCGGCACCGAGCAGGTCCGCTCCGATGGCCAGGATCCCCGAGCCGGAACCCACGTCCAGCACCCGTCGGCCCGTGAGGTCCAGCTCCGCCAGATAGCGCAGCAGCGAGCCGGTCGTTTCGTGATGCCCGGAGCCGAAGGCCATCCCGGGGTCAAGCCACAGTGGCTTCTGGCCCTGTTTGAGCGTCACGGGCTCGAAGGTGGGTGCCACCACCAGCGGGCCCAGGTCCACGGCTCCCATCTCACTGTAGTAACGACTCAGGTAATCGACTTCAGGCGCTTGACTCCAGCTGCCGCTCAGGGGCAGTTCAACCCGCTCCTCGAACCAGGCAACCAGCGTGTCTCCCTCAAGCACTATGCCGCTGCAGCCATGATCCCAAAGTATGGCCGCCTCGGCTCCTTCGAGCCCGTGCTCAGCACGGATCCGGAAGATCTGGCTCACGCGCCTGCCGCCTGCTCGTCCCTGGTGATGATCTCGAAGCCCAGCCGCTCGCCTTCGGACAGGTAGAAGTCGATGTTGGCGCTCCTGGTGGCTGCGCCCAGCGAGGCCCTGTCGAACGCGTGGGTGGCGGTCATGATCATGGTTTCCGCCATGCAGGCCGGAACCATGCCCTGACCGAAGTGCACGTCGACAAGTCCGGCGTCCATCGGTCCCGGAGGCCTCACCACTCCGCCAGGCACGACCCTGACCCCCTCCACCTGGCGGACGCTTTCGTCAGCATCGAAGGGCCTGCCGATGTCGAAGATCCAGGCGCCCGGCTTCACATGGTTCGCGAAGATCACCGGTTCGGGGTCACTGGTGGCGGTGAAGATCAGGTCGGCTTCCTTCAGCAGGTCCATCTCGGTACCCACGCTGATTTCAAGCTCCCTGTGCTTGCGCTTCAGTGTGTCTGCGCTGCGCTGCAGGCGCTCCAGGTCGCGGCCGATCAGGATCATCCGCTTCACTTCACTGGCGACGCTGCGGGCCACACCGAAGGCGACCACACCGTTGGCACCGACCACGGCGACCGTGGCGTCCTCGAGACTGCCGCCGTCCTGCCTGAAGGATTCCAGCAGTCCGGGCACCGCCGCCTTGACGGTGGCCGCCGTGTAGGCCCCACCGTTGGTGATGGCGATGTCGGGTACCGCCTCCTGGACTTCCAGGCCCTTGTTGCCGACCACTGACCAGAAGGCGCCCAGACCGAAAGCTTCCGCGCCCAGATCGCGGGCGTACTCGGCGCCCTGTATGGCCATCTTGGTGGCCAGTTCAGGCTGGCCGGTGATCATGTCAGGCAGCAGTGCCCCCGTGATGATCAGTACCCGCAGTTCACGCCCGTCGGGAAACTCGATGCCTTTGAACTCACCGTGCAGCAGCGGCCGGATGCGCGGCAGTATGCGGCGCAGCAGTGCCTCGCTGACGATGCCCCTCCGGTAAAGCCAGCCAAGCCAGCGCAGGCTGAGCGGCTGCCACAGGTCGTCGATGGTAAGGGGGTGCACCATGAAGGCGGCGCGCACGATCCTGGGATCGGTGCCCAGAACCGCCGGGGGATCGCCCAGACGGGTCTCTGTTCCGTCCACAACCCGTGCCAGACTGCTCTTGTGACGCCAGACCGCGAGCAGGAGCAGGCCCACGCTGCTCAGTACCGCCAGCAGTCCCATCTGGCTCAGCCAGGCAGCAAACACCAGGCCGATCAGGCCGGCCAGCGTAGCGATGGACACGTAACGGGTCAGGCCCAGCACCACGGCGAAGAGGGCCATCGGCAGCAGCGCCCACAGGAAAGGCAGGCCGGAGAATGAGACGAATGCTACGACCACGCCCAGCAGCACGCCGTTGCCGCGGCCGCGCGGCACAGAGGCGAAGCCGGCGAGGGGCAGCGGGTACAGGTGGCCGGCGAACACGCCGAGTGCCGCCAGCGGATGTCCCTGCGCCAGAGCCACGGCCAGGTAGCCCTTGAGCATGTCCACCAGGAAGGCGGCCACCGCGATGCGGGCACCAACGAAGCGCATGACGTTCTCCACACCCAGGGTGTGGGCGGCGAACGAAGCGGCGTCACGGCCGCTGAGTCTTCTGATCAAAAGGCTGCCAAGCGGCAGGGATCCGATTACGTAACCAACCAGGACGGCCGGAAAAATCCAGGCAACGGCGTCTGTCATCGGGGCAATCATAACGGAGTGCGTGCCCGGCAGCCCTTCCGCCGCTGACCATCCCGGCGAGCATGGCACGCGCAGGAAGTCGCTTTACAATGACCGGAGTGGAACACAGAGTACCCCCTCAAAATCTGGACGCGGAACAGGGCGTGCTTGGCAGCATCATGCTCGACAGCGAGGCTTTTCCCACGATCGAAGGCCTGCTGGTGGCAGACCAGTTCTACAAGGAGGCGCACCGCCGGATCTTCCGGGCCATGGAACACCTGTTCCGGCAGGGTGACCCGATAGACATCATCGCCCTCGGCGAGGAACTCAGGCGCCGCGGTGAACTCGAGTCCGTGGGCAACTTCCCGTACCTGATGGGCCTTATGGACATGACGCCCACCGCCGCCTACGCGGATTACTATGCCAGACTCGTGGCCGAGAAGGCTGTGCTGCGCGAGCTGATCGCGGCCAGCGGCGGGATCATGCAGCAGGCCTACGACCACTCTCAACCGCTCGAGGACATTCTGGATCAGGCTGAGGCCAGCATCTTCGCGGTGTCGACGGCCAAACAGCGCCACTCCTTCCAGGGCATGAACGCGTTGGTCAACGAGACTTTCGCCTACATAAACGAGGTGCACGCCAATCCTGATCCGGTGTCGGGCCTGCGCACCGGCTTCAAGGACCTGGACAACCTGACCGCCGGCCTGCAGCCTTCCAGCCTGAACGTGCTGGCGGCCCGCCCCAGCATGGGCAAGACCGCGGCCGCACTGTCGATCGGCCAGCATGCCGCCCTGCGTGAAGGCAAGGCCGTCGCCGTGTTCTCACTGGAGATGTCCGCGGTACAGCTGGTGACGCGCATGCTGTGCAGTGAGGCCCGGGTGGACATGAGCCGCATCCGCGCCGGCCAGTTGAGTGACCGTGACTTCCAGCGCATCGCCGACACCGCCGGCCGCATGTCCGAAGCACGCCTCTTCATTGATGACAGCAGCGCGCTGTCAGTCACGGAACTGCGCAGCAGGGCACGCAAACTCAAGGCTGAACATGACCTGGGCCTTGTGATCATCGACTACCTGCAGCTCATGTCAGGCACCAACAGTGAGAACCGACAGCAGGAGATCTCCACCATCTCACGCGGGCTCAAGTCGCTGGCCCGAGAGCTGGACATACCGGTACTGGCCCTCTCGCAGCTGAGCCGCGCGGTGGAGAGCCGGCCCAACAAACGGCCCATGCTGTCTGACCTGCGTGAATCCGGTGCGGTGGAGCAGGACGCCGACCTGGTGATGTTCATCTACCGCGACGAGTACTACGACCCCCATTCGGAGCAGCAGGGCATCGCCGAGATCATCATCGACCTGGCTCAGTCCAGCGGCTGATGGCGCAGCCGGGGATTATGCGAAATTTCTCCGGGAACGCGCCTGACAGCGTGATAGACTCGCTCAGGTAATCGAGGAGGATACGCCATGGCCTCTCTGCGCGAGCGCTTCTCGCGCCTGCTGAAGCCCCGGGTTGACGCAATCGGGCTCGAAGTTGGCACAAGCGCATTAAAGGTAGTCGAACTGAGGGCGGGTAATCCCCCGAGCCTCGTCTCGCTTGCGCTGCGGCCCATGCCGCCCGGGCTGGTTCAGGATGACCAGGTTGTTGATCCCGCCGGCCTGACCACGGAGATCAAATCACTGTTGTCCGACGCAGGAATCAGCCAGCGCTCCGTCGTCACCGCGGTCAGCAACAGGCAGGCCATCACCAGGAACATCCTCCTGCCCAAGATGTCCCTGCAGGAACTCGATGAGGCGATCAAGTGGGAAGCCGAGCGCTACATCCCCTTCCCCATCGAGGAAGTGGTGCTTGACTATTACGTGCTTGATAACCCGGGTGACGTCGATGACGGCGGCCAGATAGAAGTCGTCATCGCGGCGGCCAGGCTTGACCTTGTCAGCCAGCAGGTTGAGTACCTCAAACGCGCTGGACTTGAGCCGGTTGTCATCGACATCAAACCGTTCACCCTGCTGCGTTCGCTGCACGGCTCGCTGCTCGGTGACCACCTGACGCGCTCCACCCTGTCCGGCACTGCCTACACGGAGAGTAACGAGGTTGGCGTGGTGGTGGAGATCGCCGCTTCCAACTCAACGATCACGCTGGTCCGGGGTGACAGGGTCCTGATGAACCGCAACATAAGCGTCTCCGGTGATGACTTCACCGCCGCCATCCAGCGCACCTTCGGACTTGATTTCGATACGGCTGAGGAAGTGAAACTCGAGTACGGCACGGCCGCGATTCCGACCGAGGATGAGGAAGAACTTCTGAACTTCGACATGAAGCGTGAGCAGTTCAGCCCCAGCCGCGTTTACGAATCCGTGCGCCCGGTGCTGGTGGACCTCACCACCGAGATCAGGCGCAGCCTGGAGTTCTTCAGGGTACAGGCGGGTGACGCCAACATCAACAGGGTGATCCTGACGGGCGGTGGCTCCAAGCTCAAGGGGCTGCCGGGCGCCATCGGCGATTCACTGGGCTTCAGGGTGGAGCTCGGCGATCCCTGGCTCACCATCACGGCAGACGAGAACCGCTTCGACAACCAGTACCTGAACCGTTTCGGCCCGGAGTTCGCCGTCCCGCTCGGACTGGCACTCAGGGGGGTGAACGGCATTGATTAGCATCAACCTGCTCCCGCGCAACCTGCGGCGGGTCCGTGAACCGGGCTACTGGAAACTGCTTTCGGTGCTGTTCCCGCTGCTGGCCTTCGCCATCATCTTCACCTTCCAGTTCACCGCCAACCAGACGGTGCAGAACCTCGAGGATGAGAACGCCCAGCTGCAGAGCCGGGTGTTGCTCCTGCAGCCGGCACTTGCCGAACAGCGTGAGTTGCAGCAGCGGCAGGTTCAGCTGCGTGACCTGATCGCAGTGGCCAACTCCGTCCGCCTCGGCGCGGTCGAATGGAGCGCCGAGCTGACCAGCATGCTCGAGTACCTGCCGGCCGTCACTGTGGCAGGCAGGCCCGGTATCGACTTCCGCAGCCTGCAGATGCAGTCCGTCTACCCGCCACGCTCCGATCCGGCGCGTTACGAAGGTGCGCCTGTGATCGCCGAGATGTCGGTCAGCGGCACCGTCGCCGGCACTCAGGTGCTTGAACAGTTCATCAGGGCACTGGAGGATTCGCCGGACTACGGAGTCGCCTTCCAGTCTGCCTCGCGTGACCAGAATGAGGACCTGGAGCTGTACAGCTACAACCTCACTATCGGCGCACTGGAGGAACTGGAATGACCGGCTTCTCCTTCAAGAACCTGAGACAGCGTGACATCGCACTGATAATCCTGGTTCTGGTTCTGGTGGTTGCCGGCATCTGGTACCTCTACATGTACCGGCCCGCCCTGGACCGCATAGCCGAACTGGAGGACGAACGCGCCAGGCTTCAGGTTGAGGTTCAGCGCGGCGAGGCTGCCGAGCGCAACCTGCCCACGCTGCGCGAGGAAGTGGCGCAGCTGGAACTGGAACGGCTCGCTTTCCTGGAAGAGCTGCCGCGTGAGAGCGAAGTAGCTGACCTGCTTGAGCAGGTGCGCGTTTCCGCGGAAACCGCGAACGTACTGGTCAACCAGTTCAGCCAGGGCAACGTCAGCGAGTCGCTGCAGGACGTGCGCCCACTCGGATTCGACTTCTCCACCACCGGCAACTACGGTCAGACGATGGCCTTCCTGCAGGCGCTTGAAGACCTGCAGCGCTACACCAAGATCAGGCAGGTCTCACTGAGCCGCGGCGGCAGTGAGGAATCTGACAATCCGGATCTGGACGGTAATTTCTCGCTGACCTTCTACGTCTACACAGGCAATGATCCCGGAGAGGTTCAGTAATGTCTGACAGGTACACACCAGTTCCTGACGGTGACGAGGATGCCGCCTTCGACTCCACACTGAGTGAACAGCCTCTGACCGCCGGGCAGCCGACCCCGGCTCCGGAAGGCGAGGCTGCAGAGGACGTCAAGGCCACCGGCACCAGATCAGCGTCGCGCAGCACCCGCATCCTGCTGGGTGCCCTGCTGCTGGCTGTGGCCGCGTTCATCTGGTTCAACTACGTGTGGCAGCCCGAGCAGCCGCAGGTCGTGACAGGCGGCAACGGCACCAGCGCCAGGCTGGGTGCCGGGGTCAGTAACGGAACTGCCTCCCCCGCCACAGTCCCGCTCGTAAGCGGCGACGGTGCAGCCGCAGGTACCACTCAGGTACCGGCTGGTCCCCGCCCAGCCGTGGCGAACGGTGATGACGCCACCCCGGCAGCACCATCGGTAGCGCCATTGCCCACACCAGGCGTGGTGGCGCGGGACCTGGAGATCGTGGAACTGCCGTTCCTGGTCACACAACCGCCGGTGGCCGAGGAAACCGGTGAGGAAGCTGTGGCCGAGGATGAAGGGGCCAGCAGGCCCACCGCGGTTCGCGCCAGCGTCAACCCGTTCTCACCGGTCGTGCTCAACACGCCTGAAGTCACCGCCAGCTCCGATTTCGCCCCCGACGCGGTGGAGCCTGGCTTCGCGGAGTCGCCCGCACCGGCTGCTGAGCAGGTCATCGAGGTTTCGATACCCGACGGTCCGGACCAGAACGCCATCACCACCATCCAGGCGCCGGCCGGCACGACCACTCAACCGGGCAGCAGCTCCCCGGCCACCGCAGCAGGCGCACCTGCGCCCGTGGCGGTACCCGTTCCTGCTGCGGCGGCCCCCGTGGCCAGTGCGCCCGCAGCACAGTCGTCAGGCAACCTGGCTCAGTCGCTGCCCCGGCCTCTGCCCGGACCGTCGCTGTCACCGGTTCCTGACGTGCTGCAGGAACGCCGCGCTATAGAGGACGTACCGCAACCCAACCTGGCCCAGGTGGCGGCGGTGGAGGAACCCGGCCTTGATATCGGCGAGACGGTCACCGAGCGCGTTGCGGATGAAGACGCCGGCACACCTGAGGTGCTCCCGCCGGTATCGGGACGCGTGATGCCGTCAGACAGTGATCCGCTGGTTGCGGGCATCACTCCGCTCAGCCGTTACCTGCGCGACTACGATGTGACCTTCACCGGGATGGTGCTCGGTCCCATCAGCCAGGGCGTGTTCCACTCGAACGCAAGCCCCAGGCCGGTGGTGGTGGGCATCGGGCAGCAACTACCCGAGACGGAAATCACCCTCACGGACCTTCGTGGCCAGCAGGCCGAATTCACTCTTGCAGACGCATCCCAATTCCTAACCCTGGACCTCAGGCGGTGATCATGAAAAGACTGGCCCTTTCCCTACTCGTGCTGCTCGGCTCCCTGGCCCTGGCGCAGCCTTCCGTGCTGCCCGCGGACGAACGGTTCGACACACCGGTGTCAGTGCAGTTTGACGACAGTCTGGCGCTCGTCGTGGAAGCCCTGGCACGGACGGTCGGCCTGACGCCCGTCCTGAGCGAGGTTCCCGACACGAACGTGTACTACAACATTCAGGAACCCACTTCGTTCCGTACCGTGTGGCAGACGGTCCTGACGCTTAACGACCTGGACTTCCTGCTGCGTGACGAAGACATCGTGGTGGTGGGCCCGGCCAGTGAACTGCAGAAACTCCGTGAACTGGACCTGGCCGCCATACAGGCCGCCAACCAGGGCGAGGATGAGGACAGCGCCCTGATCCAGGAGTTCTACAGCGTCAACGGCGAAGCCAGCGGGATGGCGGAACTG
>CAZBBU010000030.1:9624-11318 GCA_964489965.1 uncultured bacterium | reverse complement strand
GACGCCCTATGTCGGTGCGGTGGTGGCCTGGGTGTCAGAGACTGAAGTGCTTGAAGTCGTCCAGCTGCTCGGCGTGCTCGAAGGCTACGCCACCGGACTGGCGGCTCCGGCACGCAGTGAGCTCGCGGTCAGGCTCGGCCCGATTAACGACCGATTGCGGGCGGCCGTTCAGGGTGAACTCTGGTCCTGGTTCATCGAGCAGATCGGGGTGTTCCACTTCACGTTCTATGAAGCTGCGGGCAACGCGCAGTTGCTGAGCGGCATCCGCGTCTACTGGAGCCAGCTGGATACGCTGCTGGCCGCCACTTCGTTCCACCTGACCCCGGGTCGGGCAAGCGATGACGTAGCCGAACACGATGAGCTGATCGGATTGCTGGCGGACGAGTCAGTACCGGCCCTGGAACTTGAGCTTCTGGCGCGCCGTCACCGCCTCCGCACTGCCTCTTTCATCGGCAAGCGCGGCGCCGTGGTCTGAATTTCCCGCTGCGGACTCCTACTGCTCCTTGACTGCAGGGGCCCGCACCGCCTCAGTCTGCGTTGATCGCGGGGCGGCTGACTGGAGCAGCAGGCTGCCACCCAGGACCGTTCCCAGCAGAATCGCCGCGTAATACGAGACCGCGCGGTACGCCACCACGGCCGCGGTCACAAGTCCGCCCGGCAGGTGCTGGGCGAACGAATAGGCCAGTGTGGCCTCCATATAGCCGCTGCCGCCGGGTGTGGCGATGAAATGGCTGAGTGCCGTGACAAGCGTGATTATGGCGATCACCATCCAGAAGTCCGGTGTGCCGCCCAGGCCGACCAGGAACACGTACAGAATCGTGTAGAGCGAACCATGCATCAGTACGCTCAGGCCGTGCGCCTGCAGGTGATGGAACACGTTGCCGCTGGCCATCGCCAGCATGGATCTGGCGATCTCACGCACGAAGCCGACCACCGCGGTGCGCCAGCGCCGGAGGAAGCGGATGCTGAAGATGCGGTACATCAGGCCCTCGAGCCTCGTCACGTGGAAAGTGATGCCGTACCACAGGACGATCGCCACGACGCAGACGACCACGCCCAGCACCATCATCGAAGTCGGCACCCGCCCAGCCCTCCACAGCACGTATGCCGCGATCGGTACCGAATAGCCGATGAAGAACAGGTCAAGCACAGAGGTGTAGAAGGCAGCTGACCAGGAAGCCGTGGGCGAAAGCCCAGCGCGCTGAAAAGTAAGCGCGATGCCCACCGTGTTGCCACCGCCACTGGGAGTGAGTGCCGCGGCGAACAAACCCACCGTGAAGGCGCGCAAGCAGCTGAGGAACGAGGCGCGCTCCCCGGTCAGGCGCACCAGCCGGTGAAGCCGCAGCCCTCCGAAAGTCAGGTGCAGTGCCAGCAAACCCAGGGCCAGGGCCAGGGTGCCCAGGCTCAGGCGGCCCAGTTGGCGCAGGTCACTGGTGTCACCCAGGAACAGCACCACAATCACTATTCCCAGGAGGCTCAGGCCGATGGAGATCAACAGTGTTCTAAGCAGTCGGGGTGACATGACGCCTCAGTCAGCCCACTTTATGCCGGCAGCTGATGAGACTGCATGCGACTTCTGATGCGGGTCACTTGCCGAATCGCCTGTCGCGAGCCTGGAAGTTGCGCAGTGCCCTGAGGAAATCAACCTTGCGGAAGTCGGGCCAGAAGGCCTCGCAGAAGTAGAACTCGCTGTA
>CAZBBU010000030.1:0-9614 GCA_964489965.1 uncultured bacterium | reverse complement strand
CAGGAAACCGGACAGGCGGATCTCGCCACTGGTGCGGATCACGAAGTCGGGATCAGGCAGCCCGGCAGTGTAGAGGTGCTTACCGATCTCGTCAGCCTCCAGCTGCTCGGCGATGTCTTCCAGACTGGTACCTTCATCCGCCTTCGACTTCAGCAGCTTGCGGACGGCGCTGACTATCTCCTCGCGGCCACCGTAGCCGAGCGCCAGGTTGAGGTTGAGGCCGTCGTACTCACGGGTGGCCTCTTCGATGGTGCGCAGTGCTTTGCGGGCCTTGTCCGGGAAGTCCTCGATGTCACCGATAATGCGCACGCGCACGCGATTACGGTGCAGGCGCGGGTCATCCAGCAGGCTGGTGGCCTGACGGTAGAACAGCTCGTGCAGGTGCGCCACCTCCTGGTCATCACGGCCGCGGTTCTCGCTGGAGAAACCCCAGATGGTCACGTGCGGGATGCCCAGTTCCAGGCACCAGTCCAGGAACTCCTGGGCTTTCTCGGCACCGTAGTCATGACCGGCCTTCACGTCCACGTCAAAACGTCTGGCGAAGCGCCGGTTGCCGTCCATGATCACGCCGACATGCTGCGGCAGGCTGCCTCGCTGCAGACCTGATTCCAGCATGCGTTCGTAAAGCCAGTAGAGCGGATAACTCAGTCGATTCAGCAGCGTCAGGGCGCCCAGTTTTGGTTTCGGTCCGCTCACTTGGCCGAGTTTACCGCAAGCCCTTCAGGCCGGTTTGAGTGCCCGCAGGTATGTCCAGCGCGTCAGCAGGCAGTAGCCGCCCTGAATCAGGGCGAACAGGCCGATGACCGTCAGACTGTAGATGGTCACGTCCGTCACGAGGATGGTGCCAAGTGCGTTCAGTGCCACCAGCGCATGGACCGCGCCCAGGGCGAACGGCAGCAGGAACAGCGTAACCAGCTGCGTTGTCACCGTGCGACTGGTCTCCCGCCACGTCATGCCGATGCGGCTGAGGCGCCTGTATGTGGCTCGGTCGTCCGGCAGTTCGGTGAACAGCTTGAAGTACAGCAGGCTGGCCGCACCGATGAAGAACAGCAGCGAGACCAGCAGGCCGGCGAACAGCGACAGCCCGAACAGCGCCCGGGTGGACACAGCCGTGGCGTATCGGTTGTTGATCAGGTACGAAGCCGACCCGGGGGTGACGGCAGCCTCGAGAGCCAAGGCCAGTTCCCGGCCTGCCTCGCTCTCCGGCCAGTCGTAGTGCAGCATCGTGCCGGGTGCACCCAGGGCGGATGCGAGCTCAGCGAAGTCGCCGTCACTGACCACGTACCAATCGTTCAGCAGTACTGCGGTCAGGGTGACATTCCCGGTCGCCAGTGCCCTTAGCTGCAGGTTGCCAACTTCCGTGCTGACCAGTGAATCGCCGGCGACTGAAGCAGTGATCGTTGGGCCATCGGTCCGGGTCACCTGCAGACCCTGGGCCCGCATGTTGTCCACCCCACTGCTGCTGAGTACGTTGATCCAATCACCATCCAGCTGCAGGTCATAAACCCGGGTGCTCGCGGCAATCGTGGGCACCACATCTGAGTGCGCTGCGATGATCTCTTCCGCACGGGCGGCAGTCAGAGGTGGGGTCAGGCCAGTGGCCGGCTCGAACAGGGCAAACTGCTGCGTCACCCGGTCGTTCAGGTTGCGGGTCAGAAGTGAGTTGAAACTGTAGAAGGTGCCGGTGCCGGCCAGGACCACTGCGCTGAGTGAGGCGATGGTGGCCAGCAGCCGTGAGTTGTCACGCGTGCGGAACATGAGTTGTGACACCGTGATGACGCGTGTGCCACGCAGGTAGCTGCTCTCGTTGCGCTTGAGCAGCCCCAGCAGCATGACGCTGCCTTCACGGCACAGCAGGAAGGTGCCGGTCACCGTGGCAAAGGTTACCGGCACGAACGCCAGCACCAGCAGGTCCATGTCCAATGTGAGCGCGGCCCCGTATGAACCCAGGATCAGCAGAACTCCTGCAGTCGCCAGGAACACGTTGGCGCGAGGCTGTTCCCGGGGCTTGCGGGCCTCCTTCAGCAGGTCGATTATCTGCCTGGCGCCAATGCCGCGCGCGCTCACCAGGGTTGTGAACTGGAACAGCAGGAAGAATCCTGCGATTGTGATCAGCAACGCCGAAGGCACCACCATGAACCTGATCGGTTCGGCCACACCGATGATGCGGGAGATGCCCAGCAGGAACAGTCGCGAGAACAGCAGGCCCAGGGCCACGCCGGCGATAACCGCCGCGAGCGAGATTAGGGTGTTCTCAGCCCACACGAGCCGCCGCAGCTGCGAGCGGGTGGTGCCCATCAGCTTGAGCAGCCCGAACTCCTGATTGCGTGAGCGCAGGAACGCACCGGTCGAGTAGAGCACGAAGAAGAACGCGAACATGCCGATGAGCACCAGGCAGGTTGCCAGCACGATGCGGGAGGTGGCGCCCCCGTAGATGTAGCCGCCCTGCACGTCGGGGTGGTACACGAACTGCGCGGTCATGAAGAACAGCATCACGCTGAAGGTGCTGCTCAGGAAGAAGGCCACGTAGCGGATGGCCTGCCCACGGATGTTGTTAAGCGCCAGCTGCCAGAGGCTCATGTTCACCACCTCCCATCAAGCTCAGGTTGTCCAGAATCTGCTGCATGAACGCCTGGCGGCTGCCGGACTGGCACAGCTCGCCCCACTGGCGGCCGTCGCGGATGAACACGATGCGGCGGCAGAAGCTCGCGGCGAACGGATCGTGGGTCACCATCACCACAGTCACGCCCTGCTCGCCGTTCAGGGTTTGCAGCGCCTCCATCACGTCGCGGCTGGAACGGGAATCCAGGTTTCCAGTGAGCTCGTCGGCCAGCACCAGGCTTGGATCATGGATGATGCTGCGTGCGATGGCGGCGCGCTGCTGCTGCCCGCCGCTCACTTCGAACGGCCGGCGCTGCAGTATGCCCGTGATTCCCAACTGGGCCGAGACGCGCCTGAGTCGCTCCTTCATCGTGTTCAGTGGCACACCGTCCAGCACCAGGGGCAGCAGGATGTTGTCCCGCAGCGACAGGGTGTCAAGCAGGTTGAAGTCCTGGAACACGAAGCCAAGCTGGCGACGCCGGAACACAGCGAGGTCGTTCTCGTTCATCCCGGCGGGGTTCACACCGGCGAGCTCGATGACTCCGGAGGTGGGTGAGTCTATGGTGGCCAGCAGGTTCAGGAGTGTGGTCTTGCCGCTGCCGCTGGGTCCCATGATGCCCAGGAAGTCACCTCTCTGCACGTTGATGCTGAAGCCGTCCAGTGCCGTGTGGGTTGGGCCTTTGCCGGCATCACCATAGACTTTCGTCAGGTTGCTGCCGGTCAGGACCGTGTTCAGGCCGGCAGAAGTGCTCACTGCGTTGACGGGGGTCTGCTCGTTCATGCTACGACTGTATGAGCAGCGGGCGGGCCGCAACCATCGCCGAACCTTACGAAACTGTAAGGCTGCGGTTGCTGAACACAAGCGTGAAGGTGCTGCCTTCACCGGGCGTGGAGCTGGCCGTGAGCTCGTGCCCGAGTTGCCGGCAGATGCTGGCGGCCAGGTGGAGGCCCATGCCGGTGGCGGCCGGCCGCAGGCGCCCGTTGCTACCGGTGAAGAACCTGTCGAACACCCGCGGCAGGTCTTCCGGCGGGATGCCCAGTCCTTCATCCCGCACCGCGAGTGTGACTGCGTCGCCCTCCTGGCCGATCTCGACGCGCACCACCTGGCCGCGGTCGGAGTACTTGATGGCGTTGCTGAGCAACTGGCGCAGGACCACCTGCAGCCACTTGCTGTCCGTCTGCACGGTGAGCCCGGCGTCGCCGCTGACCCGGGGGTAGATGCCGGCACGGATCCAGTGGCCCTTCAGGCCGTTCACCGCCTCGCGGGCCAGTTCCACCAGGTTCACGGTGGCGGCGTGCACGTCCAGGTCGAAGCGCTGCAGGCGGGCGGTGGCCAGCATCAGTTCCAGGCCGTCCTGTAGGTTGGCGGTCTCACTGGCGACGGTTACGCGCAGCTGCTCGACATCATCGGACGACTGCAGGCTCAGGTCCAGCACCGCCAGAGGCGTCTTCATCTGGTGCACCCAAAGGTCGATGAAGGCGCGGTGGTGGTCAGCTTCCAGGCGGCTGCGGGTCAGGCGATCCTGGTACTCACTGCGGAGGCGTTCGAAGGCCCGGCGCATCGCGCGCTGCTCCCGGTTGGCACCGGCCGGAAGCACCGTGAACGGATCGCTGGTCAGGGCCCGGTGAAGGGCACGCCTGAACCTGCGATGCCGCTGCCAGTCCAACGCCAGTATCAGCACTGCGAAGAAGGTGGCGAGCAGAAGCGCATACAGTACGTCTGAAAGGATCAATGGACCGCTGCTCAGGTGAATGACCAGCAAGAGTACGGCGACGGCACAGGCGTAACTGAGCAGCAACGGCAGGCGGTCCAGCAGGAAGTCACGCATTCAGCGGAGCTCCGGCGCCAGGCTGTAGCCACTGCCCCTGACCGTGCGGATGGCATCGGCAAGCCCCAGTTGGGCCAGGCGCTTGCGCAATCGGGTGACGTTGACGGTCAGGGTGTTGTCATCCACGAACTCAGCTTCATCCCAGATCGCACCCAGCAGCTCCTCCCGCGCGACGATGCGGCCTTCCGCCCGTATGAGCCGCGCCAGCAGCTGCGCTTCGGTGCGGGAGAGGCTGGTCTGCTGGCCCGCGTAGGAGATGGTCAGTCGGGCGGTGTCGAGGGTCAGGCCTTCATGAGCGAACTCCTGGCTGCTGAGCGTGGCGGCGTACTCGCCATAGGCCCGGCGCAGGTTGGCGCGCACCCGCGCGGTGACGACTTCCAGGTTGAACGGCTTGGTGACGTAATCATCGCCGCCGTTCTCGATGGCGCGGACCTGGTCCATCTCGCCGCTGCGGGCGCTGATGAAGATGACCGGAACCGTGGACACCGTGCGAATCTGACGGCTCCAGTAGAAACCGTCGTACCAGGGGAGGTTGATGTCCAGCAGCACCAGGTGTGCGCGCGACTCGATGAACTCGGCCTTCAGGTCATCGAACCGTTCGGCGACACTGACAGTGAATCCCTGGTGCCGCAGGTGCGCCGCCAGGTACCCGGCCAGTTTCGGTTCATCCTCAACCAGGAAGATACGGTAGTTGTCGCCCGTGCCGCCCATTTACAGGTACAGCTTGACACTCCGGCCGGCAACCGGGCGTCAGAACGCGATGCTGAGGCCGAAGTTGAAGTGAAGGGTCGGCAGGAACGTCTGCGCGGTGCCACCCGCGATGCTCTGCACGGGCTCGCTGTAGGTGTAGCGAGTCTCGACGCTGGCGGCCAGCCAGGGCAGGACGAAGTAGCGGAGTTGCGCTCCAAGGCCCACGCCGAGGCCAGCCCACTCGTAGGCGTCCCAGGTGCCATGGACGGTATCGCCGTGCTCCTGACCACGGATCCGGCTGGCGGGCGCGGAGATGACGGGACCGAAGCCCAGGCGCCCCAGCAGCTGCAGCCGGCCGTGAGGGAACTCCGCGCTGACCTGCAGCGGGTAGCGCAGCACGCCGTTCAGCAGCAGGTAATTCACGCCATCTGACAGTTCGAAGTAATCCACCACGCCGGTCGGGTCGTCGCCGGAGACGTAGTAGATCTTGTCATGCAGCAGCTCGAGTTCGACTCCGAAGCCGGGCGTCCGGTTGACTGCCGGGCTCAGGAAGTAGCCGAGCCGGACATCGTAGTAGTTCTGGGTGAGCAGCAGCAGGCTGGCAGACGGCAACCAGGGCTTGGTTTCGTAAACAACGTTGCCGATCGTGGTTTCCGGGTACCCGCGCTGGTTGATCACCAGTTCGGTGATGAACTTGCCGCTGGTGCCGGTGTGGATGTCCAGGGTCAGCTGAGCCCGCGCGCCCGAGACGGGTGCGAGCAGCAGCAACAGCGCCACCATGCGGGTCCAGCCGGTTGTTGGTTTCACGCAGAGCCTCCGTTCCAGGCGATCTGCGTGCATGCTACTGCCAAACCCCCCTTCAGGACATCAGAACCGAAGTGAGTCGTTCCAGCTGGCGTCAGTCCAGCTCTCCCGCGCTGACCACCTTGTTGCGACCAGCACGCTTGGCGGCGTACAGCCGCCGGTCAGCCAGTTCCAGCAGCCGGAACGGGTGCCCGTCGACCTCACTGAGCAGCGCCGCGCCGATGCTGACGGTGGCGTGAAGGTCCGGTGCGATCCCGGACCAGTCGTGTGACTCGAAGGCCAGCCGAAGCTCCTTGGCCCGGGCATGGAGTTGCTCAGGGTCGGTCACGCCACTGAGCAGCACAGCGAACTCCTCACCGCCCATGCGGGCCGGTACATCCGTACGGCGGGTCCCGGCTTCCAGCAACCGGGCGGTGGCACGCAGCACTTCGTCGCCCACCGGGTGACCGTACTCGTCATTGATGGACTTGAACCGGTCCATGTCCAGCACCAGCACGCCCACGTCCTCGCCGGACTCCCGGCTGCGCTTGGTGAAGTCGCCGAGCCGCTGGTCGAAGTAACGGCGGTTGGCCAGCTCGGTCAGCGAGTCCCGGTAACTGCTCCATTCGAGTGCCGCAGCCCGGGCGGTGAGCTGCTCGTGCAGGTCGGTCATCTCCTCGAGAGACGCACTGAGTGCCTTGCGGCGGGCGCGTTCGGCCTCAGCCTGCTGTTGCGCGGCTTCGACCTGCAGCAGCCACTTGTGCACTTCCAGTCGTTCCGCAGCGGTCTGTCGCTGCTGTTCGGCGCGCTCCCGCAGGTACCTGCTCTGATGCCTGTAGGCCAGCTCGAACTCGCCCAGTTCCGCGTATGCGCCTGCCAGCAGGCCGTGCACCTCGCTCGCGTCGCGTTCCAGGCCGTGTTCTTCGGCAAGGGCGAGCGCTTCCTGCAGCATGTCGCGTGCCTCGGCGGCCCGCCCCAGCCCGGTCAGGATGGTGGCCACTGACCTCTGGTAGGTGATTACGTAGTTCGGATGCCCGATACCCATGATGGCTTCCTGAGTCTCCAGGTGCATGGCCAGGGCCTCGTCCAGCTGGCCCAGGTCACCGAGGGCTGAGGCCAGGTTGCCCTTGGCGGTCATGCGCAGCAACTTGCTGCCGGCGTACTCGAGCGCTTCGCGGCCGACCGCGACAGCTTCCTCGGACCGGTCCTGGAAGCGCAGGATGTTGCACAGGTTGGTTAGGGCCACGCCGATGCGTTCGGAATCACCGTCCTGCCGGTAGTACTCCAGGGCGCGCCGGTAACAGTCTTCCGACTCGGCGTAATCCTCGATGCGCATGTACAAGGCGGCGCGCACCATGTCGCAGCGCGCCTGACCGGCCTGATCTCCGCTCTCACGGTAGTGGCGGGTGGCTGCGTCGATGTGCCTGAAACCCGGTACGAGCGCACCGGTCAGGTCGTGCACGATGGCGAGCCGCAGGTGGGCCAGGGCCAGCAGGGCGTGCCGTTCCGGGCCTTCGGGCAGCTCTGCTTCGGCCTCGTCGATGGCCTCGCGCAGCAGCTCTGAAGCACGGTCGAAGTCACCGACGACGCGCATGGCGTTGCCCAGCTCAGACTGCACCTGGATGCGCAACTCCGGGCCGGCTTCCGCCAGCTGCCCGGCGAGTTCCTCCACGGCCTGCACGTAGGCTCCGGCGTTCTCGAACTCGAGAGCCTTCACCGCCTGAAGTTGTTCCGCGAGGTCGGCAACCTTGGCCATAACTCGATTGTACTTGGCCTGAACGGCCGTTCAGGCTCCGTTCAGGGCTGTTGTTTTAAGGTGACGCTGGAGGTAAACGAGATGACTGTTCTCAGATTCAACAGATCCGCTTTGGCCGTAACGGCTGCCCTCGGCCTTTCCCTCGTGCTTGCCGCTTGCAGCAGCGGCGCTCCCAGCGATTCCGTCAAACCCAACGTGCAGGTGACGTCGGGCGCCAGCTCGGCGACGGCGGCTTACAACCTGACCGGCGTGGCCTTCGACAACGTCGGCGTGTCCGAGGTCACCTACTCGGTGGACGGCGGCGCTGCCCAGCCGGTCGTACTGACGGACGGCAACTTCAGCGTGGCACTGAACCTGGCACCCGGTGCGAATGACATCGCCGTGACCGCCAGCGACGCCGCCGGCAACATCGGCAGCGACTCACTCACCGTCACTTACAATGCCCCGCCCAGTGGCGCGGCCAGCAGCGTGGACATCGCCGCTCACGGCGACTCGGTCACCATCAGCGGCAGCAACTTCGGCGATTCCGGCACCGTCAGGATCGGCGACGTCGTCGTCAGCACGAGCAGCTGGAGCGACTCCGAGATCAGCATGACTATTCCGGCCGATGCACCGGGTGGTCCGCAGACGGTCACGGTCGAATCGCCGTACGGCACCAGTACCTTTGAGATGTTCATCGGCGTGGACTTCGAGTCGGGCACGCTCGAGGAGCTGGCTGCGCTGGGACTTCCGCGCGGTACCGCCGTGCGTCTGGCCGCTGGTACCTACAGTCAATCCACTCCCGAGGTGGTTCTGGACAACCTGAGCCTCTATGGGGCCGGCGTGGGTGAGACCATCGTGGACAGCGGCGCTGCTCCGCAGATACTGATCCTGGCGGCCGATACCAATCAGAACCTGGTCTGGGAGAACCTGGAACTGCACTCGGACGTCCTGCTGATCGGGCCGAACCCGCCGACTTCGGTTGCCGAACTGGAGACCGCTGCGGCGAGCCTCAGCGCCATGTCGGCTGACCCGGAGCTGCTGCTGGAGACCCTGGGAGCTGACGCCTCGCTTGGGACTCTCGCGGCTTCTTCCACCAGCGTGACGTTGCGCAACATGCTTATTGAGGAGAACGTTGCCGGACTGGGTGTCATATCCATGAACATTCTCGCGCAGAGCCTCTATGCGGGTTCCTTTCACCTGGAGAACGTGATCCAGGACGGTTCCGCCAGTGGTCTGGGCCTGCTGGTCGCTGGTGACGTGACCATCGAAGATTCGAAGCTCGAAGGTGGCGCGCAACTGGTCTTGTCCTTCGCCGGCGAGGTTACCATCAGCAGCAGCGAGTTCAAGGGCAACGCCGCCGGATCGACGTTCCTGGGTACTTCCGGCTTCCTGTTCGGAAACCACCTCACTGTTACTGATACGGAAGTCACAACCTACTCCGAGGGTTTTTACCTCTCTCCTGTAAGCATGTTGACTGGCGGAGGCCTACCGATCGGTGCCGGTTCCTTTGATGTTACGGACAGTGTCTTCCGCGTGCTCGACGCCAACCCACCGGCAGCCACCGACGCCGGCACGTTGTTGATCGGATCCTACGCCGGTATCAGCACCTTCAGCGGCAATGTGGTGGTGGCGCACCGTGCGATTGACATGCTGATAAATGGCGGAAACCTTGACTTCGCGGACAATACCGTGACCATGGGCATTGACCCCAGCATCCCGATGGCCCCGATCACTGTGAGTCCCGCCATGCTTTCGAGCTTCATTGACTTCAGAGGTAACGAGGTCACCTATGCGGATGGCGGCGGCCTGATCTTCCCTGGTCTTGGTTCGCACCTGGTGCATGACAACACTTTCACTGCTCAGAGCGGTGTGGCTGTCACCATCGCGGAAGGCAGCTCATCTGTGCCTGCTGACCTGACCTTCACCCAGAACACGTTCACTGGCTTCGACGCCGCAATCGCCGTGACCTTGAC
>CAZBBU010000029.1:10923-11531 GCA_964489965.1 uncultured bacterium | reverse complement strand
CTGGAACACCAGCAGGCGGTCGGCCTTGGGGTGTGGCTCCACTTTCAGCACGCTGGCCACGCGCAGTTCCATGCGGGCGAACTCATCGATGCTGATGGGCTCCTTGTGCTCCATAACCACTTCAGTGACCTCTTCTTCAGGCTGGTTGCCGGCACCGATCTCCGCGCGCAGCGCGTCAAGGTCGACCCTGGGGAACAGTGGTTCACCTGGTTGGGTGCTGAAGCCTGAGCCCAGCATGCTCCAGTCGCCGGCGGCCGCCAGGCTGAGCTCCGTGTCCCCGATGCCCAGCTGCTGGCGGATCTCCGCTGCTTTGCCCGGGATGACCGGGTCCAGCAGGATGCTTGCGCTGCGGAGCGCCTGCACGCAGTTGCGAAGGACCGTGTCCAGCCTGGAGGCACCCTCGGGCGACTTGGCCAGTTCCCACGGTTTGGTGTCACTCACGTACTTGTTGGCCAGGCCCACGGCATCCATGATGCTGGCCAGCACGCGGTCGTACTGCACGGCGTCGATGCACTGGCTGACCCTGGCGGGCAGCAGTTCGAAGGCGGCGCGCAGCTCGGTGTCCGCTGCGGCGACTTCGCCCTGGGCCGGAACCACCCCGTCCCTGT
>CAZBBU010000029.1:269-10913 GCA_964489965.1 uncultured bacterium | reverse complement strand
CCAGCGTCCGGTTCAGCAGGTTGCCAAGGTCGTTGGCCAGGTCGGCGTTGATGCGTTCCGCCAGGCTGACCTCGCTGAAGGTGGAGTCCAGGCCGAAGGTCATGTCACGCAGCAGGAAGTAGCGGAACGCGTCGATGCCGTATTTGTCCTTCAGCGCAAGCGGCTTGATGACGTTGCCCTTGGACTTGCTCATCTTGCCTTCGTCCGTCAGCCAGTAACCGTGCACGTTCAGGTGGGTGTAAAGCGGCAGACCGGCTGACTTGAGCATTGTGGGCCAGAAGACGCCGTGCGGCTTCAGGATGTCCTTGGCGATGAAGTGCTCCACGTGTGGCCAGTACTCCTGCACCTGATCGCGTTCAACCAGGGCGCTGTAGTAGTTGATGAGTGCGTCGAACCACACGTAGGTGACGTGCTTGTCGTCCCAGGGCAGCGGGATGCCCCACGGCACCCTGTCACGCGGACGGCTGATGGACAGGTCACCGATCGGTTCACGCAGCAGGCTCAGCACCTCGTTGCGGTAACCTTCCGGCCTGATCAGCTCAGGATTGTCCTGCAGCTCCTGGCGCAGCCAGGGGCGGTACCTCTCCATGCGGAAGAAGTAGTTCTCCTCGCTGCGGTACTCCAGTGTTATCTCGTGCTGCGGGCACTTGCCGTCCACGAGCTCCTTGTCGGTGTAGTAGCGCTCGCACTGCACGCAGTAGAGGCCGCCGTACTCGCCGAAGATGATGTCACCGTTGTCGTATACCCGCTGCAGGATGTCCTGGACCACCCGGTGATGGAACTCCGAGGTGGTGCGCATGAAGATGTCGTAATTGATGCCCAGCTCGTCCCAGGTGTCGCGGAAGCGGCCGCTTATGCGGTCCACGTACTCCTGTGGTGAGACGCCCGCCGCTTCGGCTGCCTTCTGGATCTTCTCACCATGCTCGTCGGTGCCGGTGAGGAACAGCACGTCCTCGCCGCGCAGCCGGTGATAGCGCGCCGAAACGTCCACCAGCGTGGTGGTGTAGGCGTGCCCGAGGTGCGGTTCCGCGTTCACATAGAAGATCGGTGTGGTGGCGTAGTAGGTTCCCGCCTTACCGTCTTCCTGCTTGTTCTCCTGATTGTCAGTTGCCACTTGAGCCTCCAGCGCCGAAGGCGAATTATAGCACCGGCCGTCTGCCGTTCGCGCCGTGCGATACCGCAGCGGCGTGGCAGAATGGGCACCGTGAGCGACGAAACCGGCCCAGGCTACAGCAGTGCCCTCCAGGACTTCTGGCGGGCCCGTCGCCGTGCCACGTTGCGTGAGGTGATGGGCACCCTCACCCGCAGCAGCCAATCGCTGATGAACTTCGAGGACGTGCGCCGCAAGCTGCGGGCCGTGGAGAGCGCCAGCCGCAAGCTGGAAGAGGTTCCACTTGACCGCATCGTGGGCAGCGTGGGACGTTACAACGACTTCACCCGCGAGTTCCTGCCCCGGCAGGACAGTGACAAGGCCCGCTGGGCCGGGGTGCGCATGGCCATGACCGGCATGACCGGGGTGCCGCCCGTGGAGCTGTACAGGATCGGCGACGCCTACTTCGTGAAAGACGGCAACCACCGCGTATCCGTGGCCCGGCAGCTGGGCAGCAAGTACATCCAGGCCTGGGTGACGCCGCTGCACAGCCGCGTGCACCTCTCGGCTGACACCAGCCCGGACGAGCTGATCATCAAGGCGGAGCAGGCCGAGTTCCTGGAGAAATCCGGCATCGATGAACTGCGGCCCGAGGCGAACCTGACGGTCACCGCTCCCGGCCAGTACTCGAAGCTGCTGGAGCACATCAGCGTGCACCGGTACTTCATGGGCCTGGACGAGGACCGGGAAGTCAGCGAGGCCGAGGCGGTGATGCACTGGTATGACACGGTGTACCTGCCGGTCGTCAAGCAGATCGAGGAGCTGGACCTGCTCGAGGGCTTCGAGGGCCGCACGGTCACCGACCTGTACCTGTGGCTGAGTGAACACCGCGGGCGTCTGTGGCGCGAGCTGGGCTTCCGGCTGCCCACGGGCGCGGTGGCCGAGGGGGTGGCGCGGCGCGATCCCACGGCCTCGCCCGCCCGGCGCGCCGAACTGCTGGCCGCAGCCGGCAGCGGCGGACCGGGCCTGTACCAGGACATCCTGGTGGGGCTGGCCGGCACTCCTCAGGACCGGCATGTGTTCAGGCAGGCGCTCGACGTGGCGCGCCGTGAGCACGCGGCACTGTACGTGCTGCAGGTGGACGGTGGGCTGACAGGCCCGGATGACCCTGCTGAACTCCGGGCCGAGCTGCAGCGGCTGGCGGAGGAAGATGGCGTTGAGGCCCAGTTCGTGGAGGACCGGGGCCAGCCCGCGGAGGAGTTGCTTGAGCGCTCCGTGTTCAGTGACCTGGTGGTGCTGGGCAACCGGCAGGGAGTCCAGGGTCTGGTGCGACGCTGCCGCAGACCGCTCCTGCTGGTGACCGGTGAGGGTGCCAGGCCGCAGCATCTGCTGCTGGCTTTTGATGGTGGCAGCCGCAGCGAGGAAGCCATGTTTCAGGCGGCTTACCAGCAGCGCGCCTGGGGCCTGAGGCTGAGTGTGGTGACGGTAGCCGGCAACGCCGCTGCCGGCGAGCGCATCCTGGACAAGGCGCGCACTTACCTGGACAGCCACGGTGTGCCGGCCGACTACCTGGTGCAGAAGACCCCGGTGGTGCCGGGCATTCTGGCCGCGGCCAGGGAGCTCGGCTGTGACTGCATCGCCATGGGCAGTTACAAGTACAGCGCCTGGCTGGAAACCGTGCTGGGGGGCATTCCCGATGAACTCATGAGCCGGGCGCAGCAGAACCTGCTGGTCGTCTGAACCTGGACCTGCGCCTATAATGACGACGTGAGACTGACCGACTGGATAGGAAAGCTGTTCGGCCGGAAGCAGACCAGGCTGGAATCACGCAAGCTGAAACTCCCCGTCAATGTGCGCGACTTCGCCCCCTGGCCCGAGGGTGGGTACCTGGTCGGCGGCGCCGTGCGTGACGCGCTTCTGGACCGGCCGCTGGCTGATCTGGACTGGTTGGTGCCGCAGCCTGAACGCGCGGCCAGCCTGGCCGCCGGGCTGGCGGACGGCGCCCACTTCGCCCTTGACGAACGCAGGGGTCACTGGCGGGTCGTCACCAGCAGCACCATCCGTGACTACATCAGGCTGGACGGCACACTTGACGCCAACCTGCAGCAGCGGGACTTCACGGTGAACTCGCTGGCGCTCGCCGCCAGTGGCGAGATAGCGGACCCTACCGGCGGCCTGGGTGACCTGCGGGCCGGTGTGCTGCGCATGAACGGTGCCGAGCAACTGCGCGCTGACCCGCTGCGACTTCTGCGCGGCGTCAGGCTGGCAAGCGAACTGGGACTCGAACTCGAGCCGGCCACCCGGCAGGCGATCGAGGAACTGGCAGGGTTGCACCGATCGGGAGAGCTGCCGCTGCCTGCCTGGGAGCGGAGCCGCAGCGAACTGGACCGGATCCTGCTGTCAGAACGGGCGGCACAGGGAGTGAAACTGCTTGACGACCTGGGCCTGCTTGACGCCTACCTGCCGGAACTGGCGGCCGGCCGGGGCGTGGACCAGGGTGGCTTCCATCACCTGGACGTGCTCGGCCACCAGATCGACGCGCTGGCCCAGCTTCTGCATCACTTCCCGGAGGCCGACCTGACGCTCCGCTGGGCCACGCTGCTTCATGACGTGGGCAAACCCGGCACTGGCGAGCCTGACGAGGAAACACCTGGCCGCATCCGCTTCCACGGGCATGACCGGACGGGCAGTGAACTGGCTCGCTCGATGATGCAGAGGTTGCGTCAGCCATCGGCTCGGGCCGAGCGGGTGGCCGCACTGGTGCGCCGGCACATGCAGCCGCTGCCCACGGATGACAAGGCGACGGGCCGCTTCATCCACAGGTACGGTGAACTGCTGCCCGACCTTCTGAAGCTGATGGTGGCGGACCGCGAGGCCGCCCGGGGACGGCTTGCCAGTGAGGCAGCGCGCAAGCGCTACCGGGTGGCAATCGGCCGCGTGCTGGGACAGCTGGAGGAGACGCCGGACACGCCGGTGGCGCCGCTGTTCAGCGGTGAGGAACTGATGGAGATGCTGCAGCTGGAACCGGGGCCGAAGGTGGGACAGGCAGTGCGCTACCTGGCCGAGCTGCAGGCGGTTGGTGACGCCGACACGGCCGAGGAGGCCGAACGGCACCTGCGGGAGTACGCCCGGGTGCAGTGGGGCCAGGAAGAAGGCGTCTGAGATTTACTCTGTGGGCAGTTGATGCAGCAGGCTGGCCATCTCGATGGCGCTGGCCGCGGCGGCTGCACCGTTGTTCCCGGCCTTGGAACCGGCGCGTTCCAGTGCCTGCTCAAGCGTGTCCGTGGTCAGCACGCCGAAGATGACCGGCAGACCGGAGTCCAGCGCCACACGGTTCACGCCGCTTGACACCATCGAACAGACGTAATCGTAATGGCTGGTGGCGCCACGGATGACCGCGCCCAGCGTGATGATGGCGTTGTAACGGTCACTTTCCGCCAGCGCCTGGGCCGCCAGCGGGATCTCCACGGCGCCGGGCACCCAGACGGTGTCCACGGAATCATCCGGGACGCCATGGCGCGAAAGGGTATCCAGGGCGCCTTCAAGCAGCTTGCGGGTGATCAGTTCGTTGAACCTGCTGACCACCACGCCGAAGCGGAAGGCTTCCCCGTTCATCTGGCCCTTGAAGACGGTCATGCGTCAGTCAGCCAGGAAGACGTCAAGGACCGCGTCCCCTACGTTGGTGACGATCGAGTATTCAGGCGGCGCGCTTTCACCGGCGAAGCGGACGGTGAAGATGTTCCAGCCGGGCGCCAGTGTCAGCTCAACGCCGGAGGCGGTAAGCGTGGCCTGCTGGTCAACGTAGATGATGTTGTAGAAGCCGATCGGCTCCTCCAGGCTGAGCAGGCCCAGGAACACGGTGTCACTCTGCCGGTCGAACATGCCGTTGTCATTCGCGTCGACGTACATGTTCACGCGGCCCAGCACGTAATTGGTGCCTTCGGGCGCGATCCTGTACTCGTTCTGCAGGCCGGGCAGCAGCACGGCGCCACTGCGGAAGGGCAGCAGCCCCTCGATGTCCTGGCTGTCAAGCGTGAAGTTGAAGGTGTTGGCGATCGGGTCAACGGTGACCAGTTCACGGCCCCAGACGCCATCGCCATCAACCTGGAACACGGCTACACGCGTGTTCTCAGGAAGCGGATCCTGGCTCTGGATGATGCCGCCCAGGCTGATGCTTGTCTGGGCTGCTGCCATACTCAGCAGACCGGTTGTAAACAGCGCCATCATTGTCATGAAGCGTCGAGTCATAGGTTAAGGTCTCCAAACTGGATTGAGCTTAGCACGCACCGCCAGGCGCATTGCAGCCACCCCCTTTAATCATTGGTTCATCTGCAGGGGTGCAACTGCGCTCCTGGGCGCATTTCTATCCGGCATCATAACCGGCCGGGTGTATGACCTTCCATTCCCAGGCGGCACTCACGGTGTCCTCGAGGCTGGTATGGCGTCGCTGCCAGCCCAGCTCCCTTTCGATCAGGCCCGAGTCGGCCACCAGCACGGCCGGGTCGCCCGGCCGCCTGCCCGTGACGCTGGCCGGGATGTCCACACCCGTGACCTGGCGGCACACCTCAAGCACCTCACGAACCGAGAACCCCTGGCCCGAACCCAGGTTGTAGGCGTTCGCGGCGCCGGGCTCAAGGCTTTCCACGGCCAGCAGGTGCGCCCGCGCCAGGTCGCGCACATCGATGTAATCGCGGATGCAGGTGCCGTCCGGAGTGTCGTAATCAGTGCCGTAGATCTGCACGCCGTCGCGGTTGCCGGCGGCCACGTCCAGGATGATGGGAATCAGGTGGGTTTCGGGGTTGTGGTCCTCGCCCAGTGCCTCGCTGGCGCCCGCGGCGTTGAAGTAACGCAGGGTGGTGTAGCCGAGTCCCATGGTTTCCCGGTACCAGTGCAGCAGCCGTTCGATCATGTACTTGCTCTCGCCGTAGACGCTCTCCGGTCGCACCGGCGCGTCCTCGGGAATCGGCACCGACTCCGGAGTGCCGAAGAGGGCCGCGGTGGACGAGAGCACGAACCTCCTGACCCCGCCGCTGAGCAAGCTCTTGAGGAGCAGCAGGGTTCCCATGGTGTTGTTCTCGAAGTAGCGGGTGGGTTTCTGCATGCTCTCACCGACCAGTGAGCTGGCGGCGAAGTGCAGAACCGCCTCTGGCTGGTGCTTCTGAACCAGGTCCAGGACGAGCGGCTGGTCACTGATGTCCCCGACCACCAGCTCGGCGCCGGCCGGCACTGCCTGTCTGTGGCCGGTTGAGAGGTTGTCCAGGATCAGCACCTCATGGCCCTTGTGCAGCAGCAGCTCGCTGGTGATGCTGCCGATGTAACCGGCTCCACCGGTGACGAGTAGTCTCATGGGAGGCAGTCTACCGGCAGTCACGGCATTACGACGTGACAGCCGGCCGTCCGGCGGATATATGATGCGCAGATGGATAGCCTCATCTGGTTTGACGGTCAATTGGTGCCAGCGGCGGAAGCCAAGGTCTCGGTCCTGACGCATGCCCTGCATTACGGAACCAGCGTGTTCGAGGGTATTCGTGCCTATGCCACGGACCGTGGTCCGGCGGTGTTCCGGCTGCGGGAGCACAGCCAGCGCCTGCTGGATTCAGCCAAGATCATCAACATGCCCGTCACACTCAGTGTCGACGAGCTTGACCAGGCGGTGATCGAGACCGTGAACGCCAACAAGCTGGACAGCGCTTACATCCGGCCGCTGCTCTGGTACGGCGCCAACTCACTGGGCGTCAACCCGGGCAGCAACCCGCTGCACTTCATGGTGGCGACCATGCCCTGGGGTGCCTATCTGGGCGATGAAGCCGTGCGCAAAGGCGCCCGCCTGCTCACCTCAAGCTGGCGACGCAGCGCGCCGGACATCCTGCCGACCAAGGCCAAGGCGGGAGGCAACTACATCAACAGCGTGCTGGCCAACCAGGAGGCCAAGGCCAATGGCTATGACGAGGCGCTTCTGCTTGACCACCAGGGCTTCGTGGCCGAAGGTTCGGGTGAGAACATCTTCATGGTCCGCCAGGGCGTACTCATGCCGGTGTCCCACAGCGTCAACCTGCGCGGCATCACCCGTGATTCGGTGATCAGGATCGCCAGGCATCTGGGCATCAGCGTGGAACCGACCATGGCCACACGGGACGAGCTGTACACGGCTGACGAGGTGTTCATGACCGGCACCGCCGCCGAGGTCACGCCCATCGCCTCGATAGACAACCGGCCCATCGGAAGCGGCAGCGCCGGCGCGATGAGCATGCGGATCAGGGAAGCGTATCTGGAGGCCGCAACGGGACGCATCCCCGAGTTCAGCGACTGGCTCACTTACACCCGGGGCTGAACTCAGTACTTCCCCAGTACTCCCAGGCGCAGGGCCCGGCGTTCAAGCAGCAGGTAGAAGAGCAGTCCCAGACCCAGCCAGCCGGCTCCGTTCAGGCTGACCAGCCACCAGTCGGCGCTGCTCAGCTGGCCCAGGGTGATCTCGCCGACCGCGATGTTGCGCACCAGGTCGATGCCTTTCATGGCCGGCAGGAAGGACAGGCCCGGCAGGGTATCCAGAGGCGTGAACGCCATGCCCATCAGGAAGAACTGGCCGATCTGGATGAGCGAGCCCACCTGTTTGAACACCAGGGCCAGGCCGGCGCCCATGAAGCCCATCCCCAGCACCGAGGCGATGGTCGGCACGCCCAGCAGCAGCGCGGCCGGCACCGAGAAGGTGAGCCACTGGCCGCTGGTAAGCATCGCCAGGAACACGATGGCGACCACCAGAACCAGGTAGATGACGACGCTGCCCAGGGCGCGGGCCAGGATGATGCGCCAGGCAGGCACCGGTGACATGTAGAGCTGTTCCAGCGTGCCGCGGATGGCTTCATCTGACACCTCGGCTGCCATGGAGATGAAGGACATGAGCAGCAGCATCCAGAAGGCGTTGCTGACGATCACGTACTGGATGTTCTGGTCGGCCGTGCTCGGATCGCCCACCGCCTGGATGCCCAGGAACAGCAGCAGGAAGATGGCGTAGAAGGTGATGAGCGTGCCGATGGTGTCCGGCAGATAGCGTTTCATCTCGATCAGCTGCTTGCTGAAGTTGACGCGCAGGACGTTAAGCATTCACGGCCTCCGCCGCGCGGTCGCGGCTGATGAGGGTGCGGAACACGTGACCGAAGTCGTTGCTCACCCGGTCAAGTCCGGTGAGTTGCGCCCCTGACTGCTCGAGTGCCCGGGTGAGGGTGTACAGCTGCTCCAGCGAAGCGAGCGTGACGGTGATGGCAAGGCCGTCGGGTGTCACCTGCGCATCGGCCAGATCAAGGGGTGTCTCAAGCGGCCGCGCCAGCGTCACGCGGTAGGTGAGGGTGTTGAACAGCGCCAGGAGGTTCACGACCCGCTCATCGGTGACCACGCGGCCACGGTTGATCACGACCACGCGTTCACACAGCTCCTGCACCACTCCCATGTCATGCGTGCTGATGATGACGGTACGGCCCTGGTCACTGAGCTCGCGCAGGTGCTGCACCACTTCCACTGAGGCGTCCACATCCAGGCCCAGGGTGGGTTCGTCCAGCAGCACCAGGTCGGTGTCCGCCTGCAGCGCCACCGCTATGGCCAGTTTCTGCTGCATGCCGCGCGAGAGGTTGTTCACCTGCTCCGTCGCCTTGTCTGCCAGGCCGAAGCGCTCCAGCAGTTCCAGTGCGCGTGGCCGGGCCGCTCCTGGCGCCACGCCGCGGTTGCCGGCGAAGTAGACGAGGTTCTCCAGAGGGGTGAGCCGCCAGTAGATGTTGCGGTTCCCCTCCAGCACGGCGCTGATGTGCCGAAGGGCGCGCTGGCGCTGCTTCAGGACGCTGACTCCGCGCACCCGCACCTCACCGGCATCGGGTATCACCAGACCACAGAGGCACTTGATGGTGGTGGATTTGCCGGCCCCGTTGGGTCCCAGCAGGCCCAGTATCTGGCCCTGCGGCACCTTGAACGAGATGCCGTCCACGGCACGGAAAGGCTCACTGCTGCCGTTCTTGCGGTACGACTTGTGCAGGCCGCTCACCTGCGCTGCTGCCTCGGTCTCTGTCATCTGCACTTGATTCCTCCAGGTAGAAGCGAGTCTATAGCGAGGCGGTCCGGGGCGGCATCATGCTTTCTGGTGAGACATCGGGTCTGGCGGGCCATGCGATAATTGCCCACTAGATGAAGGGCAGGTTGGGCACAGGGTGATTCGGGAGATAAGGCTTTACGGTGACCCGGTACTGCGCAAGACGGCGCAGCCGGTGACCGAGTTCGATGACGACCTGAAGGAACTGGTCGCGGACATGTTCGAGACCATGGAGGACGCTCACGGCGCGGGACTGGCCGCGCCGCAGATCGGCGTGCTCAAGCGGGTGTTCGTGGTGAACATCTACGGGGAGCCGGACGAGGACGGCGAGCTCGAGAAGATCGGCGAGCTGGCACTGATCAACCCCGAAGTGGTGAGGCGCGAAGGCGAACAGAAGACCCTCGAGGGTTGCCTCAGCATCCCCGGGCTGCGCTTCGACGGTATAGATCGCTCCAAGACCGTGACAGTGAGGTACCAGGACGTGGATGGTGAGTGGCACGAGCTGGTCGGCAGTGATTACCTGGCCCAGGCGTTGCAGCACGAGCAGGACCACCTGGACGGCATCCTTTACTTCGACAGGCTCAAACCGGCGGACCGCAAGGCTTTCATGGATGAACACCGTGACGAGATCGCCAAGATGCAGCGCTACGCCAAGAAGCAGCTGAAGAAGCGGGCCTGAGGCTGTAAAGCCCGGCCGTCCCAGCCCTGACCGTCTCAGCGTCAGGCCCGCTCAGTTTCAACTCAGGGGAGACCCGCTCAGTAAGCCTTGGCGAAGATCACCTTGCGGGCGTAACCGCTGGGCTTGCCGGTGTGGATGCATACGGTGCCCTCGGCGCTTGGGCCTTCCAGCGGGATGCAGCGGATGGTGGCCTTCGTCTCCTCCTGGATCTGCTTCTCGCTCTCAGGATCGCCGCAGTGGGTGGCGTACACGAAGCCGTGTTCCACCTTCTCCTTGAGCTCTTCCATCGTTTCGGCGTGTGAGGTGTGGTCCTCCCGGAACTTCAGCGCCCGGTCGTAAAGCGCCTGCTGGAACTGCTCCAGACGTGCGGGGATGGCAGCGGCGATGCTGTCAAGCGCCAGTTCTTCCTTGTCGCCGCCCAGCCGGTCGGCCAGCAGGGCCACGCCGTTCTCCAGGTCACGCGGGCCGATCTCCAGCCGCAGCGGGACGCCTTTCTGCTCCCATTCGTTGAACTTCCAGCCGGGGCTCATGCCCTCGCGCTCGTCGAGCTTCACGCGTACGCCGGCCGCCTGCAGCTCACTTGCCAGGGAGCGGGCGCGTGCCAGCACACCCTCGTTGGCAGCGGGATCCTTGCTGCGCGTGATGGGCACTATCACCAGCTGATGCGGCGCCAGGCGCGGGGGGAGTACCAGCCCGCGGTCATCACCGTGCGCCATGATGATGGCGCCGATCATGCGGGTGGACAGGCCCCAGGAGGTGGTGTGGGCGTACTGGAGCTCGCCCGCCTCGTCCTGGTACTGG
>CAZBBU010000029.1:0-259 GCA_964489965.1 uncultured bacterium | reverse complement strand
TCACGTCGTTGAAAGTGATGTCAAAGGCGCGGGCGAAGTTCTGGCCCATGAAGTGGCTGGTACCGGACTGGAGTGCCTTGCCGTCACGCATCATCGCCTCGATGGTGAAGGTGTTCACCGCACCGGCGAAGCGTTCGCCCTCGGTTTTCTCACCCTCGATCACCGGCAGGGCCGCCCAGTTGTGGGCGAAGTCCGAGTAGACGCCCAGCATGCGCATCGTCTCCTCCATGGCCTCCTCTGCGGTGGCATGTGCGGTATG
>CAZBBU010000028.1:8171-11550 GCA_964489965.1 uncultured bacterium | reverse complement strand
TGCCGATGGAGTTCTGGCCGCCCTCACCGCGGTTGGCGGTGACGGTGATGCTGCGTACGCCCATGCCACGTGACAGGAGCGCGATCTGGCTGGAACGCTCGTCATCCGGGTGGGCTCCGACGGTCATGAAGCTGCCGACGGATTGCAGTGGTGTGAGTGCTTCGTAGAGTTCGACTATGCCACGGTGGCCTTCCTGTTCGACGACGCGCATGTCGGTGCGGCTCTGTGCCAGACCGGTGGCGAACGTCCCCAGCAGGAGGCTGGCGGCAAGGGTTTTGGCCAGGGCTCGCCTGGCGCTGAATCCGGATTTGGTCTGCATGATGTTGATCCCCCAACTCAAAGAGATTGAATGTCTGCTCTCGTCCTCGGTGCTTCCCTGACTGCAGTCCTATCCCCCTTTCAAGCGGTCGGGCCAGCCGTGCCTGCAGTTTGCTGGCGCATCGAAAGCGGCTTCACAAAGCACTTTCGATAGACCTTTTGTAAAACTCCTACAAAACACACAGTATGGACGAAAGGCAGGAGTGTCAAGACCCCGTAAGGCGTTGTCCAGATTCAACGATTCCCCACTTACGGGCACGCGCACCCCATTTGTCGTGTCCGACAGGCACTGCTCATGAACTCATGCGAAACTGAAGCAAGATATGCGGACCAGCCGGCGGGCAGCTCGACTAATCCTCTTACTTGGCACACTCACAGCAGCAATCGGGCTGCTGGGGTACTGGCTGTGGCCCAGACCGGACACCACGGAGCTGAGCACGGTCCAGCAGGCACTGCTCGGAGTAAGTCAGGACGATTTCCACCTCAGCGCCCTTATCGCAGGCCGTGACGTGACCTACAACTACAGCTCGTCGGAACCTGTGTACAACCAGGCCGGTCAGATCGTCTGCTGGCGACCGAACGGCACCAGAAGCGTCCACGGGGTGAACACCGACACGATCATCTACGCCCGGCTGCTGGGTGACGAGCTGACCATGGTTTCCATCCCCCGTGACCTGTTCGTGGACTCCGGCACCCGTAAGTTCAACGAACTGATCGCCGCCGGGCCTGAACGTCTCAAGAACGAAGCCTCAAATCTCCTCGGGGTTCCGATTGACCACTACGTGATTCTCAACATCGACATATTCAGGAACCTGGTTGACGACCTGGGCGGCATCGAAGTGGACGTGCCCCAACGCATGTACTACAACGACTGTGCCGGCGGCCTCAACATCGACCTGCAGCCCGGTCTGCAGGTACTGGACGGCCAGCAGGCGGTTGACTTTGTGCGTTTCCGGGACATGCCCCGCGCGGACCTGGACCGGCTGGCCAACCTCAAACAGCTGGCACTGGCCGGACTGCGCCGCATCAAGGAGCTCAACGTGGGCGCCATCACCAGGCTCCCGGCCTTGCTGGACACCTTCCTGACCGACGTGGAGACTGACGTGCACCCATCCCAGATCACGGCGCTCATTCCCAGAATCGGCAACATCAACTTTGGCAATATGGTCACCCTCCCCACCCAGGAAGTGGTGCGGAACGGCCATGCCGGACTCGAGGCTGATCCCACGGTGGTCGAGACCTTTCTGGCCTCCGTCTTCGGCGGCAGCGCGCGCGAGTTCGCCGAAGCCCCCGGAACGCAACTGATAGTGACGGACCGCAGCGGCATCGAAGGAGTTGTGGACTGGTACTTGGACAGGCTTCAGTCCATCGGAGTGCCAGCTGATCAACTGCTGGTCAGAAGTGAAGACTATGACGGCAACCCCACGAGGCTGGTCGCCACTCTGTCCGGCTGGGATGACGCGGCGTTCTACGCGGATTTCCTCAATACAGGCATTCAGGAGGTGAACCGCCTGGGTAGCATCGAGGGTGCCGTCCGGCAGTATGAGCTGGTGCTGGGTCCGGACGCCTTGGCGCGAACCCAGCCGGAGCCGTTTCAACCTGGCCCGTCCCGAAATGGCGCCCCGGAAACAGCAACAAACCAGCCTGTGATACCAAACTGATTTCGGTTGTACCGCTATAATGCCGCAATCCCAGATGAAAGCTATCACGCTGATGCGCAACCTGACGAAGTACTTTCAATTGATCCTCGTTCTTGCCACTCTGACGTGGGTTGGAGCCCAGACCTTTGACGTGATCGTCGTGGGCAGTGAACCCGAAGGCATCACTGCCGCCGTTGCTGCCAGTCAGGAGGGCGCGAGTGTCCTCCTTGTCACGCCGGACGAGCGGATCGGCGGCCTGTTCGTTACCGGTGAGATGAACTCCCTGGATGTGCGCACAACGCCCGTCAATTATCAGCGTGGCCTGTTCCTGGACTGGTGGCAGCGAGTGGGACAGGGACATTCGTTCGACGTTCTGCGTGCCGAAAGGGCCTTCGAGGACATGCTCCGTGAGGCAGGCGTACAGGTAGTGCGCGGCGCGGACGAGCTGGTGCCGCTGTTCGCATTCGATGAGACAACGGGCGAGATCGACCTCAGCGGCCCGGTTGGCGTGCAGGTTGACGGGCGCAACGTCTACTCACGACACATCATCGATGCAACCAGTGAGGCTGACTTCGCCGCTGACGCCGGCGCCAGTTTCAGCTTCGGTTTCGAATCGGTCGGATTCGAAGAGCGGATGGCGGACACGCTGGTCTTCCGGATCGACGGTGTTGACTGGACCGCACTGAGCGCCGGCATCCGGGCTCGCGGACCGGGCTACGCAACAGTTGATCAGCATGTGGCCTGGGGCCACTTTGGCGGTTACCCGGCGCAGTACCAGGCGCAGGAACCAGGGATCCGCCTGCGCGGCCTGAACATGGGCAGGCAGGATGACGGCACACTGCTGGTCAATGCCCTGCTCATCCATGGTATCGACCCGTTCGACCCGGACAGCGTGAGCGAGGGCCGTGCACGCGCCGAACGTGAGGTACCGCGGATCATCGACTACCTGAGCCGCGAGCTGCCCGGCTTCCAGAACGCCCGTTACGCCGGCGCGGCAGAGACGCTCTACATCCGGGAAACCCGGCACTTGCACGCCCTCTGCACCCTGACCGTTGATGACGTGCTGGACAATCGTGTCACCGACAAGGACGTAGCCGCCGGCGGTTATCCCCTGGACGTACAGGTGCTGACCCCGGCTGACAGCGGATTCGTGTTCGGCACACCCGTCATCTACGGAGTGCAGCTGTGTGTAAACGTTCCTTCCGACCTCGACAACGTGTGGGTGGTGGGCAAAGCGGCAGGTTACGACCCGATCGCACACTCGAGCGCGCGGGTGGTGCCTTTCGGCATGGCGGTGGCCGAGGCCGTGGGGGTGGCCGCGGCGCAGGCCTCGGCCGCCGGGTTGACGCCGCCTGAGTTTGTCCGCAGTGATGAGTCGGTTGCCCGGATGCGATCGACGCTGCTTGAACGTGGTGCTTACC
>CAZBBU010000028.1:1310-8161 GCA_964489965.1 uncultured bacterium | reverse complement strand
CTCGTGAGCCGGTTGGACCCTGGCAGCACCCGCATCATGAGGAGTACCGCCTGCTGCTCAGTCACGGACTGGCGCTTGGCGGGTACAACAACCAACCGAACCTCGACGGCAGCATAAGCGCACTGAGTTACGTGTTCATGCTCAGCAACGTTGCCAAGCGCTTCCTGGATAATGAGCACCTAGGACCGGTGCTGCTGGCGAACTTCCAGTACAGTGACGAGCCGCTCACTCCGGAAATTGCCCTGCTCATCTCGAGCTACGCCAGTTGCCAGGTGGGACCATGCGTTGCTGCGGACTGGGCGTCGCTGCGTGCCGCGGGACTCGCGCCAGCTGATCTGGTGATCGAGGGCAACTTGCGGCGCGGGCAGATGTACGCGCTTGCGGCTGCGTTTGCAGTGTACGCGCAGCAGTAGACAAACCGGGGCTGATGTCCCGGGCGAACAGGCTGGTTCGTGCGATGATTGAACCACCTATGTTAATTTTTGCCAGCAAGGAATCTGAAGGGGAAAGCCGCGCGGTGTTGACGCCGGCCGCCGCCGGGCGGCTGGTCAAACTGGGCTTTGCGGTGCAGGTTGAAGCCGGAATCGGCAGCAGCCTCTACGTTTCTGACAGCGCTTATGAGGACGCTGGAGCTACGGTATCTGGCGATTCCGCACGCAGTCTGGCTGAGGCGGACGTGGTGCTGCGCCTGAACCCACCGCCGATGTCCGTGATTAAAGGGATGCGCCCCGGCAGCCTGCTGGTGTCGTTCCTGGATCCCTTCATGAGACCGGAGCTGGTGCGTGCGCTGGCTGAAGCACAGGTGGACAGCCTGTGCATGGAACTGGTTCCGCGGACGAGCTACGCGCAGAAGATGGACGCGCTGTCATCCCAGGCCAGCCTGGCCGGTTACGCCGCTGTGATTCTGGCGGCTGACAGGATCGACAAGGCGCTGCCGATGATGAGTACGCCAGCGGGCACGATCGTGCCCGCCAAGGTGTTCGTTGTGGGCGTCGGCGTTGCCGGGCTGCAGGCGATTGCCACTGCCAAGCGCCTTGGTGCCCGGGTGAGCGCTTATGACACCAGGCCAGTGGTTGAGGAGCAGGTTCAGTCGCTCGGTGCCCGCTTCGTGAAGATCGACGTTGGTGAGAGCGGTCAGACCGAGCAGGGTTACGCCCGGGAACTTACTGAGGAGCAGCTGGAGATGCAACGCCAGCAGATGCGTCAGGTGTGCGCTGAAAGTGACATCGTCGTCACCACCGCCCAGGTTTTCGGCCGGCCGGCACCGAGGATCATCAGTGCGGACATGGTCGCGGCCATGCGCCCGGGCAGCGTGATAGTGGATCTGGCCGCCAACAGCGGCGGCAACGTTGAAGGCACGGTGCCGGGCCAGGAGGTTGTGGTTGACGGCGTACGCATTGTCGGCCTGAACAGTTTCCCGAGTCTGGTTGCGCGTGACGCCAGTCAGATGTTCGCCAGCAACGTCTATAACCTCTTGGAACACGCGCTTGACCGCGAGAGTGGCCAGCTGAAACTCGATGACGAGAATGACGAGGTCATGCAGTCTGCACTGCTGACCCGGGCCGGTCACATCAGGCACGAGGGCGTGAGGAAAGTTGTGGAGGCGGGCGCATGACACTGTACCTGTTCATATTCGTACTGGCTGTTTTTCTCGGTTTTGAGCTCATCAACAAGGTGCCGTCGCAGTTGCACACACCGCTGATGTCTGCCACCAACGCGATCTCAGGTATCACCATCGTGGCTGCGATTGGTGCGACCGCGACGAGCGGTACCTTCGGAACTGTTCTTGGAGTGATCGCCATAATCCTCGCCACCATCAACGTGGTCGGCGGTTACCTGGTGACGGACCGGATGCTCGGCATGTTCGCAGGAAAGAAGAAGCAGCAATGAGCGGCACGCTGATCGAACTCACCTACATCGTGGCTGCCATCCTCTTCATAATCGGAGTGCGGATGCTGGGACGCGCCGGTACTGCCCGGCGGGGCAACCTGCTGTCAGCCGTGGCGATGTTGCTTGCAGTGGCTGTCACCCTTGTGCAGTCGGGGCTGAACATGACCTGGATCCTGGTCGGCCTGGTTGTAGGCGCACTTGTCGGTGCGGTGGCGGCCCGGATGGTGAAGATGACAGCCATGCCCGAGCTGGTTGCACTGCTCAACGGTTCAGGTGGTGCCGCAAGCATGCTGGTCGCCTGGATCGAGTACCACAATAACCCGGCGCTTGACAGTTTCACTGGCGTCGCCACTTTCCTGGCACTGGTCATCGGTGGCGTGGCCCTCACCGGCAGCATGCTGGCGTTCGCCAAACTGAGTGAACGCATCTCCGGCAGGCCGATCATGTTCAAGAACCAGCAGTTGATCAACGGTGGCATTCTGCTCGCCACGCTGGCGCTGGGTGCCGTGCTGGTAGTCTGGCCGGAAAGCTCGTATTGGGCAGTGATACTGATTCTGCTGCTGTCGCTGGTTCTGGGTGTTCTGGCAGTACTGCCCATCGGTGGGGCTGATATGCCCATCGTGGTGTCACTGCTCAACAGTTACTCGGGCGTGGCGGCGAGTGCTGCCGGTTTCATCGTGGGCAACACCGTGCTGATCGTAGCTGGTGCGCTGGTTGGAGCGAGCGGCCTGATTCTTACGCAGATCATGTGCAAGAGCATGAACCGTTCACTAGCCAATGTGCTGTTCAGCGGCTTTGGCGCCGTCACTGAATCGTCGGACGCAGCTGCTGGACCGCAGGGCGAAGCGACGCCGATCACGCCTGATGATGCTTACTACATCCTCGAGGCCGCACGGAACGTCATCGTGGTGCCCGGTTATGGCATGGCGGTGGCTCAGGCTCAGCACGTGGTCAAGGAACTTGCAGACCTGCTGACTGACAATGGCAGCGAAGTGCGCTACGCGATCCACCCGGTGGCGGGCCGCATGCCCGGGCACATGAACGTACTGTTGGCCGAGGCCAACGTACCCTACGAAGCACTGGTCGAACCCGGTGACGTCAACCCCACGATGGACACGGTTGACGTGGCCATTGTCATCGGTGCGAATGACGTGGTGAACCCGGCTGCCAAGGAAGACGCTTCGAGTCCGCTCTACGGTATGCCCATCATCAACGTTGATGAGGCACGCACTGTGTTCGTGCTCAAGCGGTCGATGCGTCCGGGATTCGCCGGTGTCGAGAACCCTCTGTTCTTCAAGGACAATACCCGCATGCTGTTCGGTGATGCCAAGGCGACCTTGAGCGCGCTGGTGTCAGAGTTCAAGGACGCGGCTGAATGAGAGTAAGGAAGTCCCCTGGGCTGGACGCCTGGGGGACTTCTCTTTGCATAGCGGGTCTCAGGCGGCACTGAGTATCAACTGCAGTGTGCGTTGCGGGTCTGCTGCGTGGCCCACCGCACGGAATGTGCGGCACAGATTGATGGCGTCACGCTCCAACATGTCCCGCCAACCCGGGTTGACGCCCACATCAATCATCTGGGGCAGGTCAATGAGCACTACGCGGTCTTCCCACCACAGCAGGTTGTAGGTACTCAAGTCCGCGTGTACCTTGCCCAGCCGGAACAGGGCTGCCGCCAGTGCGACACTTTGCTCGAAGGCCTCTTCGGCAGTTGCGGTGTCGAGCCGCAGATCCGCCAGTCGTGGGGCCGGCGCGAGCTCATCGCCGATGAGTTCCATCAGCACCACCCTGCCTGAGTTGTGAATGTCGAATGCCTCGGGTCCGATCATGGGTTTGGGAACTGGAATGCCATTCTGGTGCAAAAACCACAGCTGGCTGTACTCGTGATGCACCCACATCTCCTGTTGGGCACTGAGACCGTAGCGGCTGCGCGTCGCCACCGCCCGGGCGGTCCGTTCGTCCGCGATGAAACGCCCATCACGGTAACGCCGGTCGTTCTTGAACGACCGCACTTCCAGGTCGGCGTAGATCTTGGCGGCCATGAGTCCCTCAGGCCCGTCCACCAGATAGACGGTGGCTTCCTTGCCGCTCTTCAGCTCGGCGAGCAGGTTGCTGATTTTGCCGGCCTCATGTAGTCGCTGCAGTTCAGGGTCAGTGAACCTGTCTGCTGAGCTGAGTGCGTCGGCCTCGGCGACGTACAGTTCCTCGCGGGTGGTCTTGCGACGCGGCTTGCGCCGGTCTTTCCGGGGGCCCACGCGTTCATGGGCCACGGCATCTTCATAGGTGATCCGCTTCAAGCGAATCCTCCCGTCCTGGTTGTCTGGAAGTCAGTTGTTCAGGCGCACGGCGGCAAACGGCAGATCAGCGGCCGGTGGTGGCGCCAGGCGTATGGGATGAAACAATTCTGTAGTCACTCATTAACATGCACCACCTTTCCTGAAACTCAACTGGGATGATATGTGAAGGCCGACAACCTGTCAACCTGGCCGCTGAGGACGTATACTTGCCCACCCCAGCCAGGGAGCAGCGACGTGGACCAGTCTGAATTCAACCGTGCCAGGAATCTGATCATGCAGTACGGCTGGAACTCCACCTGCTATCAGATTCTCCACCCGCGTATGCAACTGTGGTTCGCGGAGAAGGGTGACGCGGTTATCGGCTTCGTGACCCATGCCGGCATCCGCGTGGTGGCCGGCGCTCCCGTAACGGCACATGAGCGATTCGTGGAGGTGGCACTCGAGTTCGAGGCTGAGGCCAGAAGGCACCATGAGGGAGTCTGCTACTTTGCTGCAGAAGAATGGTTCGAGACTCGCTGGCAGGCCTACGCGCCCAAGGCCAAGGTCATCCTGGGCGCCCAACCGGTATGGAACCCGCAAGAGTGGCTCCGTGGCCTCGCTACGAACCCGGGCCTGCGCGCTCAGGTCAACCGCGCCCGCAACAAGGAGGTTGTCGTTGACAGCTGGAGCGTCGAGCGGGCTGAGGCAAGTACCGAACTGAGGGTGATTCTCAGACAATGGCTTGCCACGCGTGGGTTGCCGCCAATGCATTTCCTGGTGGAATCAGACACCTTGGACCACCTTGGTGACCGCCGGGTTTTCGTGGCTTCCGGTCCCGGCGGTGAACAGGGATTCCTGGTTGCCTGTCCGGTGCCGGCCCGCAACGGCTGGTTGGCCGAACTGGTGATCAGGCGACCTACTGCGCCCAATGGTACGGCGGAGTTGCTTATTAACTCGGCCGCATTGTCACTGGCCCAGTCCGGCGCCAGCTATTTCACACTCGGCCTCTCTCCGCTCGCCCGCATGCACGGGGCCAACCCCAATCCCCTGTGGTTAAGAGCGCTGCTTGCCTGGTTGCGGGCTCATGGGCGACGCTTCTACCACTTCCGGGGTCTGGAGTACTTCAAATCCAAGTTCAATCCGCCCGTCTGGAAGCCGGTGTACGCCTTGCTCCCTGGTCAGGGCGTGTCACCGCTGGCCTTGTATGCGATCTCTGCCGCGTTCGCCGGCGGGCCGCCGTTGTGGATGCTCAGCCGCGCACTGGCCGGGGCGGTAGGTGCCGAGGCCAGGGAGCTGTTCAGCCGCCGATTATCTCGCCACCGTTGACGTGCAGCACCTGACCGGTGACGTAACTGGAGTCGTTGCAGGCCAGGTACACGTAGGCGGGTGCCACCTCCTCAGGTTGGCCCGGTCGTCCCATGGGACTGTCCTGGCCGAACTCGTCAAGTTTGTCCGCGGCGAATGATGACGGTATGAGGGGCGTCCAGATCGGTCCTGGGGCCACCGCGTTGACCCTGATGCCTGTCTTGGCGAGCCGGGTGGCCAGCGAACGTGTGAACGCAACGATCGCGCCCTTGGTTGAGGCGTAGTCGATGAGGGTATCGCTGCCACGGTAGGCGGTTATCGAGGTCGTATTGATGATCGCGCCATCGTCCGGCAGGTGTTCGAGTGCCCGGGCGCTGGTGTGGAACATCGGGAAGATGTTGGTCCTGAACGTCTCCTCGAGTTGCTTGCGGGTGATGTCTGCAAGTTCCGCCTGTGGGTACTGGACGGCAGCGTTGTTCACCAGCACGTCCAGCCGGCCGAACTCGGTCACGGTGTCGTCCACTATCTGGCGGCACCAGTCCTCGTCCTTAAGGTCCCCGGAGAGCAGCAGGCATCTCCGGCCTTCTTCCTCAACCGCGCGCCGGGTGTGCTCGGCGTCATCTTGTTCGTCCAGGTAACTGATCGCTACGTTTGCGCCTTCGCGCGCGAAGAGAATGGCCACGGCCTGACCGATGCCGCTGTCACCACCCGTGATGAGCGCCACCCGGCCTTCCAGTTTGCCGCTACCTCTGTAGTGGGGTGAGAAGGTTTGTGGCGTGGGTTCCATCAACTGCTGGTCACCGGGCTGCTCGTCCTGATGTTGTGCCGGCAGGTCCTTTGGTCTCTTTGGATCTTGGTGGCTCATTCGTGCTGCCTCGTCTCCCTTCGGCTTTCAACCGTCCCGGAGGCAAGGGTAGGGCGGCTGGCGCTCGTTGCCTGCAGTTTGGACCACGATTCGTGGACCTTGCCGGGTCAGAGAGTGTGTCCCAGGCGCCAAGTCGCGTACGGGACCGGCTTGCATATGGTCATGTCGTGCGCTATCATTTACCTACCCCCCTGGGGTGGGGGTCAGGAAATATGGAAGCAGCCGGAGTGGGCGCGAGCACAGGAGCCAGGCAATGAACACGGACAGCGAACGACTATCGATCAGCGTGCAGGGCATGACCTGCGCCGCCTGCGTAGCACGAGTGGAACGCGCACTGAACAAGGCCGACGGTGTTGTGGAAGCCAGCGTGAACCTGGCAACCGAGAAGGCCAGCATCAACTACCTGCCTGGGGTTACCGACGTGGCCAGACTCAAGCAGGCCGTGCGCGATGCCGGCTATGACGTACTCGAGATCGGGCTTGACGAGGACACTGTGGACGCCGAGCGGCAAGCACGCG
>CAZBBU010000028.1:0-1281 GCA_964489965.1 uncultured bacterium | reverse complement strand
CAGGCTGCGCCGCCGACTCATCATCGCCGCCAGTTTCACCATTCCGCTGTTCATGATCGAAATGGTCCCGATGCTGATACCGGCTGCCGGAAACTGGCTGCACTCGATCGTGCCGATGCAAACCCTGTTCATCGTCATGTGGGCACTGGCAACGGTGGTGCAGTTCGGCCCCGGCCTGCAGTTCATGCGCAGCGGCTGGAAGAGCCTGATCGGCGGCTCTCCTGACATGAACTCACTGGTTCTTCTCGGCACCACCGCCGCTTACGGCTACTCTGTCGTAGCTACCTTCCTGCCCGGACTGCTGCCGAGTGACTCAGTGCACGTCTATTTTGAAGCCAGTGCGGCAATCATCACCCTGATCCTGGTTGGCAAGTATCTGGAGGCGATGGCGAAGGGCCGCACCAGTGAGGCCATCAGGAAGCTGGTCGGCCTCCAGCCCAAGACCGCACTTGTTGAACGGGACGGCCAGGAACGTGAACTCCCCATCGAGGCGGTCGTCCCTGGTGACATCGTGCTGGTCCGCCCCGGTGACCGCGTGCCAGTTGACGGCATCATCGTCAGCGGCTCCTCTTTTGTTGACGAAAGCATGATCACCGGTGAACCCGTGCCCGTGAACAAGGGCGAAGCCGCAGAAGTCGTGGGCGGCACCATCAACAAGACCGGTGCGTTCCGCTTCCGAGCCACCAAGGTCGGCGCTGACACCGTACTGGCGCAGATAATCCGCATGGTTGAGGATGCCCAGGGCGCAAAGGTGCCGATTCAGGCGCTCGCAGACAAGGTAGTGAGCATCTTCGTGCCCATCGTGATCGGCATCGCGCTGCTCACCTTCGCAATCTGGATGATTTTCGGTGAGAGCCCGGCGCTGACATTCGCGCTGATAAACACCGTATCCGTACTCATCATCGCCTGCCCGTGCGCCATGGGCCTGGCCACACCCACCAGCATCATGGTGGGCACCGGCAAGGCAGCCGAGCTCGGCGTGCTCTTCCGCAACGGCGCTGCCCTGCAGAGCCTGCAGGAAACCCGCATCGTGGCGCTGGACAAGACCGGCACCCTCACCAAGGGCCAGCCCGAACTGACTGACTTCCACACGACCGGCGACTTTGACAGTGACGAGGTACTGACACTCGTCGCAGGAGCCGAAGCCGACTCTGAGCACCCGATAGCCGAAGCGCTCGTCAACGCCGCAAGGCACAAGGGATTTCCGGTCACCGCAGCCAGCGACTTCGAGGCCACGCCCGGGTTCGGCGTGACCGCGACCGTAGCCGGGCGCCTGGTGCA
>CAZBBU010000027.1:0-11652 GCA_964489965.1 uncultured bacterium | reverse complement strand
CGCTGGGACTGCGCAGTGAGCTGCTCACGGGCTCGATGGCTGCCCGCGAACGGCGTGAGGCACTGGCCCGGGTACAGTCCGGCGAGGCTGACCTGGTGGTTGGCACGCACGCGCTGATCCAGGAAGGCGTCACCTTCCGTGATCTGGGTCTGGCGGTCATCGATGAAGAGCACCGCTTCGGCGTCGAACAGCGCCGGCGTCTGGCCGGCAGGAAGGCGGATGCGCTGGTGATGAGCGCCACGCCCATCCCGCGCTCGCTGGCACTCACCGTCTACGGTGACCTGGAACTGTCAGTCCTGGACGAGCTGCCGCCCGGCAGGACTCCGGTCACCACCCGGCTGATACCCGCGGCCCGCCGCCGCGACGCCTACGTGTTCGCCTGGCAGCAGATCATGGAGGGCCGGCAGGTCTTCGTGGTCACCCCGCTGGTGGAGGACAGCGAAGCGCTGGAGGAAGTGGTGTCAAGCGAAAGCATGTTCCGCGACCTGCAGGTGCTGCTTCCGGAAGAATGCCGCATCGGGCTGCTGCACGGCCGCATGCACCAGGACGACAAGGACCGGGTCATGGCTTCGTTCCGCAACCGTGAACTGGACCTGCTGGTGTCCACCACAGTCATAGAGGTCGGGGTGGACATTCCGAACGCCAGCGTCATGATCATCGAGAACGCCGAGCGCTTCGGCCTGTCGCAGCTGCACCAGCTGCGGGGACGCGTCGGACGTGGGGCGGCACAGAGCCACTGCCTGCTCATCGCCGGGGACGCCTCACGCAAGACGCGCGAGCGCCTCCAGACGGTGGTCGCCACCAACGACGGACAGGTGATTGCCGAGAAGGACCTGCAGATCCGCGGTCCGGGTGAGCTGCAGGGGACGAGGCAGAGCGGCCTGCCGGACCTGCTGCTTGGAGACCTGACCACCGACCTGGACATCATCGAGGAGTCCCGCGCCCTGGCACGCAGGATGCTCGAGGCCGATCCCAGGCTGCAGGCCACGTGGGCCGTTCGCCTCAGGGAAGAGCTGCAGAGGCGGGTGGCGGCCACTGCCATACGCGAGATCATCTGAGCCACTGGCCGGACATGGTCAATCTCTCAGCGAAATCACAAACCCCTCTGCTAGGGTGGAGACGTGCGAAACGGGGCCATACTCACAGCCGTTCTGAGCCTGCTGGTCATTCTGGGAGCCTGCGCACCGCGCACAGGGCCGGCAACTCCTGACAACCGGGTACCGGAACTGCAGCAACCCGGACTGCAGGTGAGTGAGGGCGCGGCGAGGATCGTCAGCTTCGATCCGCCTGGCACCGGCTCCAGCACCAGCCTGGAGATACCCCTGGTACTCAGTAACCCCAACAGCTTCCCGCTGCACCTGCAGAGACTGAGTTTTGACTTCACGCTGGCCGGTGACCCGCAGCCACTGAGCGGTCCGGTTCTTGAGGACACCGTGTCGCTGATGCCGTTCGCCACGCGCGAGCTTCTGCTCAGGATCAACCATGATCTGCAGGGTCAGCCTGAGCTGGTCGGGGCAGTCGCTGCAGTGTTCGCAGGCGAGGACGACCTGGACTTCAGGCTCTGGCTTACGGCGGAATACACCAGCACGCACCATCCCTGGGTCACCGCGACCGACTACGAACTGTCAGGTGGCGCAGGCACGGCCGGCATTGTCCAGCCGCCACGGCTTGAACTGCAGGCGGATGAGAGCAGTGTCTACACCCTGGAAGCCGACCGGCCACTTGTGCGGGTGAGTCTGGCGGTCACCAATCCCGGCAGCGTTGGCTACCTGGTCCACGCCAAGGACCTGGCGCTGAACCTGTCAGGCCAGCTCGTCGCCATCGCCGACTTGCCACCGAGTCCCGTACCCGCCTTCGGAACGGCGATGCTGGAACTGGAGTTCGAGCCCGTGACCGAACAGTTGAATGCGGCGGCACGTGCTGCACTGAGTGATGCTCTCGCAGGCAGTGAAAGCCAGGTCGGTCTGGAAGGCGGGTTGGCACTCGACGTGCTGGGGCTCGGCAGCTTTGAGATGCCCGGCAGCCTGCAGCTGCACACGGTCATCCACGCGGACTGAAAAGATGGCGTACGGCCCGGCGCGCCGGCCATGATATGTTGCGCCAGTGGCCAGAATTCTCGTTACAGACACCATGCAGCTGGGGGACCGCTACTACCCCGACATGCAGATTGACAACCGCGCAGGCATAAGCCGCGAGGAACTCCTGGCTGTCGCAGGTGAGTACGACGCACTCATAACCAGGAGTCGCACCCAGGTCGATGAGGAACTCATAGCGGCGGCACAGCGACTCAAGGTCATAGGCCGCGGCGGCGTGGGGATCGACAACATCGACCTGGACGCCGCCAGCCGGCGCGGAGTGCTGGTGCTCAACGCACCGGAATCCAACAACGTATCGGCCGCCGAGCTGGCCATAGCTCTGATGCTGGCAGCAGCACGCGGCGTGAGCCGCTCGGACAAACTGGTGCGCCAGGGAGTCTGGGACCGCAAGTACCTGGGCCGTGAGGTCAAGGACGCCACACTGGGAATCATCGGCATGGGCCGCATCGGCAGCCTTGTTGCGCGCCGCGCCCAGGGCCTGGGCATGAACGTCATCGTCTACGACCCGTACCTCTCACGCCAGCGCCTGCAGGAGCTGCACGTGGAACTGGTGGAAGAACTGCCCCAGCTGCTGGAGCGCGCGGAGTTCCTGACGGTGCATACGCCGCTCACCGACGAGACACGCGGGATGATCGGGAGCGCCGAACTGGCCCGCTTGCCTGCCGGCGCCGTCGTCGTGAATGCCGCACGCGGCGGAATCATCGACGAGACCGCCCTCCATGACGCGCTGGAGAGCGGCCACGTGTTCGCCGCGGGGCTCGACGTGTTCACCCTCGAGCCACCAGCTCCCGATCATCCGCTTCTGCAGCGCGATGACGTGGTGCTCACCGCCCACCTGGGTGCCAACACCGCCGAGGCGCAGGCCCGGGTGGGTGAGGAGATCCTGGAGCGCACCGTCATGGCACTGCGCGGTGATTACTCGCGTGGCGTCGTGAACGCCCCGGCCCTGTCAGCCGAAGTCATGCGGCTGCTGGGCCGGCACCTGGAACTGGGTGAGGCACTGGGATCCATGGCGGTGCAGTTGAGCGGCGGCAGGGCCGACTCCCTGGAGATCGAGTTCAGCGGCAACTTCCCGCTCGATCCCGATCCCATAGGCACGGCAGTCCTCAAAGGCTTCCTGGAGCCGATCCTGAGTGAGCCACCGAACTACGTGAGTGCGCCTCACATAGCCCGGGACCGCAACATCAGCGTTTCACGCGTGAGTGCCGCCCGGGACCGTGGCTACACCAACCACGTGCTCGTCACCGCCCGGAGCAGCGCCGGCAGCGCCACGGTAGGCGGAACAGTTCTGGGTGACTCACCCCGGGTCGTGTCGATCGACGGCTTTCCCATCGAGATCAAACCCGAAGGCGCCATGCTCATCTGCACCAACTATGACCGGCCCGGCGCGGTGGGCCGGGTAGGCACGATCCTGGGCGAGGCCGGCGTGAACATCATCAGCATGCAGCTTTCCCGCGTCGGTGAAGACGGCCTGGCCATGTTCGCACTCACCGTTGACCGCACGCCGGACGAGGAAGTCCTGACCCTGCTGCGCAACATGACGGACGTGATCCACAGCCTGCGTGTGGTCCGGTCGTGAAACAGCGCCTTTACGCACCCGGTCCGGTGGAGCTGCCTCCACAGGTGCTGGCGGCACTCGCGCAGCCCGTCCAGCATCACCGCACACCGGCGTTCATGGAACTGCAGTCCCGCGTGACCGGTCGCCTGGCTGAAGTATTCCGAGTGCCCGGTCAGGAAGTCATCACCCTTGCCTCGAGTGGAAGTGGCGGCCTGGAGGCGGCCTTCCTGGCCTGTGTACCGAAGGGCTCCAAGGTGCTGGCGATCAACGCCGGGAAGTTCGGGGAACGCTGGGTCGAGATTGCTGCGAGCCACGGGCACGAGGTGGTGGAACTCAAGTTCCCCTGGGGCAGCGCGGCCCGTCCGCAGGTACTCGCGGAGGCACTGGCGGAGCAGCCGGACATCAGGGCGGTGCTGGCTACCCACAGCGAAACCTCCACCGGAGTACTGCATGACATCGAGGCACTGGCGCGAGCTGCGCGCCAGGCGAATCCCGCTGCTCTCTTCCTGGTTGACGCGGTCACCAGCCTGGCTTCCGCTGAGCTCCTGCCGCTGGAATGGGGCCTGGACGCCGTGGTGTCAGGCTCGCAGAAGGGTCTGCTGACGCCGCCGGGACTGGCCTTCGTCTGGCTGTCCGAGCGTGGCTGGGCCAACAGCAGTGAAGCGAGTGGAAGTTACTACCTGGACCTGCGGCGCTACCGCGGCGGCAAGACGCCCATGACCCCGGCCACCAGCCTGATTGCGGCGCTCGATGTGGCCCTGGGCCTGCTGCTGGAGGAAGGCCTGGACCAGGTGCTGGAACGGCGGCAGAGGCTCACGGACCTGCTGCTGGAGGGCGCCGTCCGCCTGGGCTTCAGCCCGTACGCCGAGCGCGTGACACCGGCGGTTGCCGCCCTGCGCGTGCCTGAGGGTAGAAGTGCCAGGGCGCTGGTGGCGGACCTCGCGTCGCAGGGGATCACCATAGCCGGCGGCCAGGAACAACTGGCGGAGACGGTCATCCGTCCTTCGCTGCTGGGTCATGCTGACGAGCTTGATGTAGCGGTGCTGCTGGCTGCCCTGAAGAAGGCTCTTGAACGGTCGGCACAGCCGGACTGAACTGAACGGGTCAGCCGGCAGGCTTGCGGCAGGTCACGACCATGTGGCGGGACTGCAGGCTGAACCTCGAGCGGTCAAAACCACCGAACAGGCGAATCCGGTCAAAACCCGCGCGCAGCAGAGCGCGTTCAAGCTCGAACCGGCTCCAGTAGCGCTGCACCAAGCGGTAGCGGCTGCGCCTGAGCGCTCCGTCCCGCTCCTGCCGGTCCAGCAGGTAGTGGCTGGTGATCAGCTGCTGCAGCGGGTCGTGCTCCTGGTGCAGGAACAGTTGGCTGTCGGGCCCGTCGAGACCGTCCCATTCCGGTACGTGCCTCAACACGCCCATGGGACCGAACTCCGGGACGAACAGGTCCAGGGCGAAGAGGCCGCCCGGCTGGAGCGCCGCGAATGCGCCCTGCAGGGCCAGGTCCTGATCCGGGATGTTGTACAGGTGCATGAGCACGTTGAAGGGCGCCAGCACCAACGAGAACGAGGCATCGCTCAGGCCGAGTTCCGGCAGCCGCCTTATGTCTCCCTGCACGATGGCCCTGCCGGCCGGCCGTTGCCTGGCGCGCTCCAGCATGGCGGCCGAGAGTTCCACACCGGTGACGTCATGCCCGGCTCGCAGCAGTGCCTCGGTGAGCCGGCCGGTACCCGAACCGAGTTCAAGAAGCCTGCCCGGTTCATCAGCGGCCAGGCTCAGGTAATGGGGGATGTCATCACGGTACGACTCGTACTGCAGGTCGTAGAAATCACCCGCGTTGTACAGCTCGCCCACTCAGTTCGCCGCCGCTTCCGCCAGCACTTCCCGTACCAGCCTGCCGGCCGCGCCGGGCTGAGGCATGGTCTCCAGCAGGCGTTGCGAGCGCCTGGCCAGACCAGCCGGATCAGCAAGCTCCGCCTGCAGCAGTCCGGTGACCTGTTCAGGAGTCAATATGCCCTTGGCCTCGGTCATCAGCGTCTCGCCGGAGAACTGATTGGGCAGTGACACGGGGTAGTTCAGGTGGTTCACGAACAGCTTCACGGCCTGCCGCTTGAGTGGCGTGCCGACCAGCGGCAGCATGGACAGCCAATGGCCCGGTCCTTCGAGCGCGATGATCTCCGGCCGGTTCATCGGCAGGAGTACCAGTGCCGGCGTCCCGGCCAGACCCAGCTCCAGCGTGTTGGTACCCGGGATGGTCAGCGCCAGATCAGCGGCCTTCATGTACGAGTAGCGTTCCTGTTCCCTCACCAGCTGGATGCGCAGGCCACTCTTCAGAACTATCTCGTCACCCACGCGCTCGCCGCCGTAACCGCCGATGACTTCGGGGCCGCTGGCGCTGATCGCGTCAGCGAGTGCCTGTTCACTGAGCAGACGACTTACCGGCCAGTGGACCACCAGATCGGGCATATCGCGGGCCAATCCGTCCAGCGCCGCGAGCAACAGGGGCAGCACTGCCCTCACGTAGCGGTCACGACTGCCTGACATCAGCAGCAGCTGCGTGCCGCCGGTCCGTGGCGCGGGCACGCTGCCGTGTACGGCGTCGGCTACCAGGTTGCCGATGTTGGCAAGCTTGCCAGGAGGGGCACCCAGCAGCCTCGCTTTGCGCCGGGCAGTTTCGTCATGAACGTACAGTTTGCTGAGCGCGCGGTTCCAGTACGGTACGAACGAATAGCGGTACACGGGGGCGTCAAGCCTGCGGCCCAGGCCCAGAGCCAGGCGGGTGTTGCCGCCCAGCCCGATGACGGCCCTGGCGGCCCCGCCCAGCGGCCCGCCGCGAGCGCCTCCCGCGAGGGCGCGCATGGAATCGGCAGGCGATGTCACGTGGTCCGCGCCGAAGGTCCTGGCGATGGCGGTCTCGTTGCCGCTCGCGAACTGGCAGGGGATGAGACTGATCACAGTCTCGAGTTCCGGGGCCTGTTCCCTGAGTTCCTTCAGTACGGGCCGGACCCAGGTCTGAAGTTCACCCGGTCCATTGCTTACCAGCACCACCTTGTCAGCCATCAGCGTGACCTCCTGATGTGGGAGACGCCGCGGCGACTGGTGGCGATGAACTCCTGCATGCGACGGGCGTCGGGCGAGCGTTCGGCCAGCGCCGCAAACCCGTCGCGGTCGCGCCGCCTGAGCGCCCGGTACGCCTCTTCCAGCTGCCGGTAGCGTTCGGCCGGGAAGCCGTTGCGCTTAAGGCCTACCCGGTTCAGCCCGTAATGCTCGGCATAGGTGCCGTGCAGCAGTGTGAACGGCAGCGCATCACGGTTGAGGCCGGACATGCCGCCGATCATGGCCAGTTCACCGACCCGCACGAACTGATGCAGCTGTGCTCCGGCGCCCAGTACCGCCCCGTCACCCACGCTGCTGTGGCCGCCGAGCTGGCTGCCGGCCGTCAGAATCACCTTGCGTCCCACCTGCACGTTGTGGCTCACGTGAACGTACGTCATGAGCATGCTGCCGGAACCCACGCGGGTGGCCTGGCCTTCGCCCGTTGCCCGGTGCACGGTGGCGAAGTCGCGCAGCTCCACGTCATCGCCGATGATCACCCGTGAGTCCTCGCCCCTGAAATCCGCGTCCATGGGCAGTCCGCCCACCACCGCGTACGGGCCCAGCCGGCAGCGGGCGCCGACCACGGTGCCACTCAGCAGGACCGTGCCTACCAGCAGTTCAGTGCCCTGGCCCACCTGCACACCGGCCTCCACCACGACGTTCGGGCCGATCCGTACTCCGTCGGCCAGCCGGGCTGATGGGTGGATGGTGGCGCTCGGGTGGTGCAGAGGCTCCGGCAAGTCAGTTCCTGGGATAGATGAAGCTCAGGGTGGCCTCTGCAGCCACTTCCTCGCCGACAAGCGCGGTGGCCCGCACCTTGACCAGGCCACGCCGGTTGAGGAGCACCTGCCCGGTCAGCCGCAGCTGGTCACCGGGCACCACCTTGCGGCGGAATCGTGCCTCGTCTATGCCGGTCAGGTAGCCGGTTCCAGGTGAATCCTCGAGTGGTGCGGCGATGGCCAACCCGGCAGCCTGTGCCAGGGCCTCGATGATCAGTACGCCGGGCATGACCGGCTCCGAGGGGAAGTGCCCCTCGAAGTGCGGCTCGTTGAAGGTCACGTTCTTTATCGCCTCGAAGGAATCACCATCGACGCTGACGAGCCTGTCCACCAGCAGGAAAGGGTAACGGTGCGGCAGGATTGCCCGGATGTCTGCTTCCATGCGCTGATTCTACTGCAAGGCCCGCGCGCAGCCCGTGTCAGCCGAAGGCGCTCTCCAGCTCATCGAGCCTGGCCTCGCGCATGTGCTCCAGCAGCCTGGTCGCAACGGCCAGCGAACGAAGGTCGTCTTCGGCGGTTCCGATCGGTGCTTCGGCGAAGCTGATGCGGGCCAGGAAGTGGGCGAGTTCGCGCTGCAGGGGGTTGTCTTCTTCGACCTCGTGCCGTTCCACCTGTACGCTGCTGCCGCCCGCCGGGGCCGAGGACCTGTGAATGGCCACTTCAGTGTGCGGATCGCGGCTGAAGTCCACCGTGACCATCTGGTCCCGCTCCACCACAGTCAGGCTGCGCTCCACCGTGTAGGCCGCCCGGCTGGCCAGCAGCCTGGCGATACAGCCGTTCTCGAAGACCAGCTGCGCGGCCGCCACGTCCTCGAAGCCGTTGCCGTCAAGCGCGTGACCTGCCACTGCCACACTGGCGATGCCGGACGGTACCAGCTTGAGCAGGATGTCGATGTCATGAATCATCAGGTCCAGCACCACGCCCACGTCCTTGATGCGCGTGTGCGGCGTGGTGCGGCGCGCCTCGATCAGGTAGGGGTCACGGATGGTGTCGTTCAGCCTGCGCACTGCCTCGTAGAAGCGGGTGATGTGGCCCACCTGCAGGACCAGGTCCTTGCGGCGGCTCAACTCCACCAGTTCGGTGGCCTGCTCCACTGTGGGCGCCAGCGGTTTCTCCACCAGCACGTGGATGCCGTTCATGAGCAGACGCCGGCTGATGTCGAAGTGCTGACTGGTGGGTGCGGCCACGCTGACGGCCGTGACATCCTCATTCTGAATCAGCTCCGCTACGGTGGCCCAGGTCCTGATGCCGTAACGCCGGGCCGCCAGCTCCCGCTTGGACGGGTCCGGATCGACGGCCGCCACCAGCCTTGCCTGCGGCATCGCCGCATAGTTGTTGGCGTGATACTGCCCCATTACCCCGAAGCCGACCACAGCCACCCTGGTGCGATTCAAAATGCTGTCTCCAAGCCGGCCTGTTGCCGGATCTCTGCCACCAGTTTGGCATGCAGCCTGTGTGAGCCACAAGCCGTGCGTACAAGGCCGGCGACCGGCCGGCCCAACAGGTACAGGTCGCCGAGTGCATCGAGCGCCTTGTGCTTCACCGGTTCAAGTTCGAAACGTTGCGGATTCACGGTCGTTTCGGGGCCGAAGACAAGACAGTTGTCAAGCCCGGCGCCGAGTGCCAGACCGGAACGGTGCAGGTCTTCCAGGTCGCTGAGGAAGCCGAAGGTGCGGGCATCTGCCAGTTCGTGGTAATCGTCCGGTCCTCCCCGCCAGCGCTGCATGCCGATGCCCGGATGATCGAATAATATGGTCACGTCCAGGCCGGCCGGACCCGGCTGCACGGACGCGCTGCCCTTCCCCTCCTGCACCACTACGGGGGCAGACAGTTCCAGGGCGGCAGGTGGCGGCGGAGGTGTACTGAGCGCGTCCAGCAGGGGCAGCCATTCGGCAGCGGAGCCGTCCAGCACGGGCAGCTCCCAGTTGCTCACCTCGATGCTCAGGTCCTGCCACCAGCCTTTCAGGTACAGTGCCGCCAGCAGGTGCTCCACCATGCTGACGGTCTCGCCGGATGGCGAGCTCCAGGAGTTTCGGCTCGGCTCCGATATCGGTGCCGGCGACTACGTCCAGCATGTGGTTCCGGCCGGCTGGTGGCAGGGTACGCAACTTGCGCCCGGTGGGGAGTGGGCATTGCTGGGCACGACGATGGCGCCGGGGTACCATCCCGAGCGCTTTCAACTTGCCACGCCAGCCGCGCTCGAAGCATTCGATACCTCGGTCCGGGAGCGGCTCGAGGCATTCCTCCCGTAGACTTCCGGAGATGCTATTGCCCGGATCGGAAAGGACACCACCATGGACGTGATTTTGCCAGTTGCCGGATTCGGTACCCGGTTGCGCCCGCATACCTGGAGCAAGCCCAAGCCGCTCGTGCCTGTCGCCGGCAAGCCGATGCTTGAGCATGTGCTCGACCGGGTGATGGTGGCCAATCCGGACAAGCTGGTATTCATCACCGGCTACCTCGGCGAGCAGATCGAAGAATGGGCGCGGGCGACCTACGACGTCGAGCTTGCATTCGTCGAGCAGCCCGAAATGCTGGGTCAGACCGATGCGATCCTTCGCACGCGGGAGATTGTGAACGACGACGCGCTGATCCTGTTCCCCGATATGCTGTTCGAAACCGACTTCACCGGCCTGCGGGATGCCGGAGTGGATGGCATCGCCTTCACCAAGGAGGTCGAGGATCCGAGCGCCTACGGGATCGCGGTGTTGAACGACGAGGGGCATGTCACCCAGCTGATCGAGAAGCCTTCCGATCCGGTCTCGCACCTCGCGGTGATCGGCATCTACTACATCCGGCACGCGGCGGATCTCTTCGATGCGATGGATCGACAGATCGAGCAGGGGAAGATGCTCAAGGGTGAATATTTCCTCGCGGACGCAATCCAGATCATGCTGGATGACGGCAAGACGTTCGTGACGCGCGATGTGCCGGTTTGGGAAGACTGCGGCAACCCCGACGCGCTGCTGCATACGAACCGGTACCTGCTCGACAATGGAAGCGCGACCGATGTCAAGGTGACGGACGGCGCGGTGATCCAGCCGTCCTACGTTCACCCGGAGGCAGACATCTCCGGGTCGGTTGTCGGCCCGTATGCAAGTGTCGGCGCTGGTGCGAGCCTGCGAGGTTGTGTCGTATCGGACAGCATCGTCTCCGAAGGCGCGACGGTGGAGGGCGTGGTGATCGACCATTCTGTGGTCGGAGCCAAGGCTGAGGTGACCGGCTCGGCTCGCCAGATCGATATCGGCGACAACTCGAAGGTGCGCGTGTGAGCGGCTACAGCGAATCGGTGAATGCATCTACCCATCATCCCGAGCGCGTCTGGTACGAGCTGGCGATCGACGTCCATGCCGAGGCAGTCGAGCCGGTCTCGGAGCTGCTCGGGCGCTACGGGTTCAACCACGGCGTCGCGATCGACGAGCCCTACGTGCAGGATGGCGACGGCGACAATCTGGAGATCGACCTCGAAAAACCGTTCACCATCCGGACCTGGGTGGCCGACAGCGATTTCGATCCCGCCATGGCCGAGGACATTCGCTCGGCCCTGTGGCACCTCGGTCGGATGCGACCGGTTTCCGATCTCCGCGTGACCACGCTGGCCGAGGAGGACTGGGCGAATGCGTGGAAGGAACACTTCCGCACCCATCGGATCGGCAATCGTGTTGTGATCCGGCCGCCATGGCTCGAATACGAGCCGCAGGGGGACGAGGTCGTCGTCGAGCTCGATCCCGGCATGGCATTTGGCACCGGACTGCACCCTTCCACCCAACTGACCATGCTCGGCGTCGAGGAGACGGTCGGGAAGGGGGATGTCATCCTCGATGTCGGCACCGGGTCGGGCATTCTCGCCATTGCGGCGTTGAAGCTGGGCGCGAGCCACGTCGATGCCGTCGATGTCGGGAAAGTGGCCATTCGGGCGACTGAAGAAAACGCAGCTCGAAATGGTGTCGCTGACCGGATCGATGTTCGCTTGGGCTCTGTCGGACCGGACGAGCCGTTTCAGGGGCAATACGACGTTGTGTTCGCGAACATCATCGCGCGCATCCTGATCGAATTGGCCGAGCCGATTGTCGCGGCGACGAAGCCGGGATCCCCGATGGTGCTCGCGGGCATCATCCAGGAGCGC
>CAZBBU010000026.1:0-11731 GCA_964489965.1 uncultured bacterium | reverse complement strand
ACCGTCTGCAACATGTCGATCGAGGGTGGGGCGCGCTGTGGCTACGTGAACCCGGATGACACCACCTTCGAGTACCTCCAGGGTCGGCCGTACGCGCCGACGGGTGCCGACTGGGATGCCGCCGTTGAGCGCTGGCGCTCAGTGGCCTCGGACCCCGGCTGCCACTACGACGACCTGGTGGTGATCGATGCGGCTGACATCGAACCGACCGTCACCTGGGGCATCAACCCGGGGCAGGCCATCGCGATAAGCGAGTACATCCCTACAGTCGAGGGCTCCGCTGCAGAAGAGCAGGAGAACGTGAAGCTGGCACTCGAGCACATGAAGCTGGAACCCGGTGCGCCGATCAAAGGCACCAGGGTCGACGTCGCCTTCCTGGGCTCCTGCACCAACGGACGCCTCTCGGACTTCATCGAGGCCGCCCGTTACCTGGAAGGAAGGAAGGTCCACCCGTCCGTCAAGGCCATAGCTGTGCCGGGCTCCACCCTGGTCAAGCAGGAGTGCGAGAAGCGTGGCATCGACCGCATCTTCAAGGAGGCGGGCTTCGAATGGCGCGCCGCCGGCTGCAGCATGTGCCTGGCGATGAACCCTGACAAGCTGGTGGGTGACCAACTCTGCGCCAGCAGCTCCAACCGCAACTTCATCGGCCGCCAGGGCTCAACCACTGGCCGGACCGTACTCATGAGCCCGGTGATGGTGGCCGCTGCCGCCGTGACCGGCCAGGTGAGCGACGCGCGCCAGGTGTTCGGCGCCGCAGAAAGCGTGGTGGCCTGACATGGCACTCGAACGGATCAGCAATGTGACCGGTACCGCCGTGTACGTGCCGGGCGATGACATAGATACTGACCGCATCATCCCCGCACGCTACCTGCGCTGCGTCACCTTTGACGGCCTCGGCGAGCACCTGTTCCGGGACGTGCGTTACGGACCGGCGGGTGAGTTCCACGGTCGGCACCCCATCGACCAGCCGGAACGCAAGGGTGCCACCATCCTGATCAGCAACTCCAACTTCGGTTGCGGTTCCAGCCGTGAACACGCGCCCCAGGCCATCTATCGCTGGGGTTTCCGCGCGGTCATCGCCGAGAGCTTCGCGGAGATCTTCTTCGGCAACTCCACAACTCTTGGCATGCCCTGCGTGACGCTGTCTGCCGAAGACCTGGCGGCACTCGCAGCGGCGGTCGAGGCAGATGCTACGCTCCGGGTGGAGATCGACCTGGAAGCACTCAAGGTGACGGCCGGGGCGCTCAGCTTCGATGCCGGACTCGAGGAAAGCGCCCGCAAGGCGCTGCTGGAGGGACGCTGGGACCCGATCGCCGACTTGCTCGAGGGTGGCGAGCTCCTGGAACAACGCGAAAGCCAGCTGCCCTACCTCTGACCTGAGCCGCATGACCGAGTCCATTGCCGCCGGCCCGCGCCGGCAGAAAGGCAGAACCAGCACAGAATGACTGAGACACACCGCCTCGCCGTATTGGCCGGCGACGGCATCGGACCGGAAGTAACCAACGCCGCACTCGAAGTGCTGCGCGAGGCCGCCGGCCGGCACGGAATCAACTTCACTGAAGTGAGGCTGCCGTTCGGTGGCCGGGCCCTGGATGAACATGGCACCCCGCTTCCCAAAGAAACACTCGAGGGCGTTGACACCTGCGACGCCGTACTGATGGGCGCTGCCGGCGGACCGGTGGGCGACCACCCCTGGAACCGCCAACCTCGTGAGAATCGCGTGGAAAGTGGCATCCTGGGCCTGAGGCGGCACCTGGGCGTGTACGCCAACCTGCGGCCCGTCACGGTCTTCCCCGGCCTGGAGCACCTGTCGCCGCTGCGGCCCGAAGTGGCGGCCGGCACAGACATGCTGATCTTCCGCGAGCTCACCGGTGGAATCTACTTCGGCCGGCCTTCGGAGGTCACTCATGAGCGCGGCCTGTCCAGCATGGTTTACGAGCGCCATGAGGTGGAGCGCATCGCCCGTGTGGCCTTCGAGGCCGCCCGCGGACGCCAGGGTCGGGTCATGAGCATCGACAAGGCGAACGTACTGGACGTCTCGCAGTTCTGGCGCAACGTCATAGTCGAGCTGCACCAGAACGAGTACCAGGACGTGAAGCTCGATCACCTCTACGTGGACAATGCCGCCATGCAGGTGGTGCGTTCTCCCCGTGATTTTGACGTCATCGTCACCGGCAACCTCTTCGGAGACATCCTCTCCGACCTGGCGGCCGTCATACCCGGTTCGCTGGGCCTGCTGCCCTCCGCCAGCCTGGGCGGAAGCATCGGCCTGTACGAACCGGTGCATGGCAGCGCCCCTGACATCGCCGGGACTGACAGCGCCAACCCGGTGGCAGCCATACTGAGCGCAGCCATGCTGCTGCGTCATTCCTGGAACAGCCCCGAGGCTGCGGCGTCCATCGAAACGGCGGTACAGGCTGCGCTGGTGTCCAGTCCGACCCGCGACCTGGGCGGCAGCGCCGGCACACGTACCTTCACCGATGCGGTTCTGGCCGCTCTGCCTCAGCCGGGAGTTGCCGCCTGATGGCCGGGAACAGCCGCAGGAGCGAGGCGACCACGAGTGGCGTTCAGCGGGCACCGAACCGTGCGATGATGCGCGCCGTCGGTTTCACCGACGAGGATTTCAACAAGCCCATTGTGGCAATCGCCAACGGGCACAGCACGATCACCCCCTGCAACTCGGGCCTTGGCCGCCTGGCGGACGCCGCTGCGGTGGCGGTCCGCGAGGCCGGCGGCATGCCGCAGACGTTCGGCACCATCACCATCTCTGACGGCATCAGCATGGGAACCGAAGGCATGAAACTCAGCCTCGTCTCCCGTGAGGTGATAGCAGACTCCATCGAGACGGTGTGCAGGGGCCAGTCGCTCGACGGCCTGATCGCAGTGGCAGGCTGTGACAAGAACATGCCGGGTGCGCTGATCGCCATGGCGCGGCTCGACATACCGGCGATCCTGGTCTATGGCGGAACCATCAAACCGGGGCACCTGGACGGTGAGGACCTGACCATCGTCAGTGTGTTCGAAGCGGTAGGCCAGTACAGCGCCGGCCGCATCCCCATGGAGACACTGCGGGCGGTCGAGACCCACGCCTGCCCGGGCAGCGGTTCCTGCGGCGGCATGTACACAGCCAACACCATGAGCAGTGCCGCCGAAGCACTGGGCGTTGCCCTGCCCTACTCATCGACGGTCGCCAACCCGGACGAGGAAGCCGCCATCGGAGCGGCCGCCGCCGGCCGTCAGCTGCTCAAGCTCATCGAGCTGGACCTTACACCACGCAAGATCATGACCCGCAAGGCGTTCGAGAACGCCATCACCGTGGTGATGGCTGTGGGAGGCAGCACCAACGCCGTGCTGCACCTGCTGGCCATCGCACACGCCTGCGGTGTGGAGCTGACCATCGATGACTTCGAGGAGATCCGCCGCCGCACACCACTGTTCTGTGACCTGAAGCCCAGCGGCCGTTACGTGGCCACCGACCTGCACCGGGCCGGTGGAATTCCGCAGGTGATGAAGCAGCTGCTCAACGCTGGGCTGCTGCACGGTGACTGCATGACCATCACCGGCCTCACGGTGGCTGAGAACCTGGCCGACATCCCGGACCTGCCCGATCCGGACCAGGACGTGATTCTGCCCATGGACCAGCCCAAGACGCCGGAGGCGCACCTGGCCATCCTGCGCGGCAACCTGGCACCCGAAGGTGCCGTTGCCAAGACCAGCGGTATCGGCACCGCCACCATCACCGGACCCGCCCGGGTGTTCGAGAGTGAGGAAGATGCGCTGGAGGCCATACTGGCCCAGCAGGTCAAGGCCGGCGACGTCGTGGTGATCCGCAACGAGGGTCCCGTGGGCGGTCCCGGCATGCGTGAGATGCTGGCTCCCACCAGCGCCATCGTGGGTCAGGGGCTGGGCGAGTCCGTTGGTCTGATAACCGACGGGCGTTTCTCCGGCGGCAGCTACGGCCTGGTGGTCGGTCACGTGGCCCCGGAAGCCGCGGTGGGTGGCCCCATCGGGCTTGTCAGGGACGGCGATTCGATCACCATCGATGCTGCCAGCAACCTGCTGCAGGTCAACGTCGACGACGCCGAGCTGGAGCAGCGGCGCGCTGCGTGGCAGCCGCCTGAACCGCGCTACCGCAGCGGGGTGCTGTCCAAGTACGCCAGACAGGTTTCGAGCGCTTCACGCGGAGCTGTGACAGACTGAATTCATGACCAGAATCACCATCTTCAATGAGTTCCGTCACGAGCGCACTGACGAGAAGGTCCGGGCGATTTATCCTGACGGCATCCATGTGGCGCTGCGCGACGGCATTGAAGCGCGCCTGGCCGGCAGCGGGGAGGCGCTCAGCTTTCGCTACGCCCTGCAGGACGAGCCTGAACACGGTCTGAGCCAGGAGGTCCTGGAGGACACGGACACGTTGCTCTGGTGGGCTCACATGGGCCACGGAGACATCAGTGATGAGGTGGCGGCACGTGTTCAGCAGGCCGTGCTCTCCGGCATGGGGTTGCTCGTATTGCACTCAGCGCATTTCAGCAAGCCGTTCCAGCGCCTGCTGGGCAGCAACTGCTCACTCTACTGGCGCGAGGCGGATGACTCCGAACGGCTCTGGAACCTGGAGCCGGCGCATCCGATCATGGCCGGCGTTCCCGATCACATCGAGCTGGACCGCGAGGAGATGTACGGCGAGCGTTTCGATGTGCCCAAGCCTGACGAACTGCTGATGATCAGCTGGTTCTCTGGCGGCGAGGTGTTCCGCAGCCTCTGCACCTGGCAGCGGGGCCACGGCCGCGTGGTCTACTTCCGTCCGGGTCACGAGACCTATCCGACGTATCACGACACCAACATTCAGCAGATCATCGCCAACGCAAGTCTCTGGGCCGCCAGACGCATTACCCGGCCGACCGTGGACGCTCCGAACAGTCCCAGGAGCCCGGAGTCACTGAAAGGCCGCTAGACCCCGACTTCCGACGCAAGTACCCACCAGCCTTGTTGCCGCGCTTTCAGCTCCTGCGCAACAAGTCTGGCTGTCTCAATGTCCGCCGCCAGCCCGAAACAGGTGGGGCCGGAGCCGCTCATGAGCACGCCCTGCAGCCCCAGTTCCCGCAGCTCCGCGATGACCTGACGCACTTCCTTGCGCTCGCGCGTCACACCAGCCTGCAGGGCGTTCTGCCAGCGGGGCTCCTGCCCTGCAGCCAGAGCCGCCACCAGTTGTTCCGGTGACTGGCGCCTGGAGAAGTTCTGCAGCCAGCCGTAGGCCTCGCCGGCGCTGACGGTGACTCCCGGATTGGCCAGCACCACGGCACGCTGCGGGACCTCGACGGGATCAAGTCGCTCGCCCCTTCCCCGACCCCGGGCGGCACGGTGACCACTCAGGAAGAACGGTACGTCAGAGCCGAGTTCGCGGGCTAGGGCCGGCAAGTCAAGTCTCAGAGCCTCTTCCGGGTACAGGCGGGCCATCAGTCGCAGTGCTGCCGCGGCGTCCGAGGAACCGCCACCGAGCCCGGCAGCCAGCGGTATGCGTTTGGTCAGGCGAAAGCTCGCACCGCCAGTACCGCCGGCCTCCCGGAAGCTGCGCGCGGCCCTCAGGACCAGGTTGTCACTGCTGTCCAGCAGGTCGGCGCCCGGCAGGTCGTCCGGAACCTGCAGCTCCAGGCTGAATGAGCCGGGGGTCGCTTCGACACTGAGTTCGTCTGCCAGCCCGATCCGTGCGAACAGGGTGTCAAGCTCGTGAAAACCATCGCCGCGCCTGGCGGTGACGGCCAGACCCAGGTTCAGTTTGGCGTGGGCCGTTTCAGTCAACATGTTTCGCTCCCGTCATGCGCTCGGAGCCGGTCCAGCCTGCGCTCAGCAGTTCGGCAAGTTCCAGGTCCGCCTGGTGGGTCAGTTTCAGCAGCCAGGGGCTGCCGGCCACCATCTCCACCGGGGCGCCCAGCAACCGTACCAGTGCCGCGTCGTCGGTGGCCGTCGTGCCTTCTGCTGCCGCCTGTCTGTGCGCCTTCAGCAGCAACTCCCGCCTGAATGCCTGTGGGGTCTGCACTGACATGAGGCCGTCCCGATTGACAGGCGAACCGTCGGCCGCGCGTACCAGGGTGTCCACCACCGGCAGGGCGGCACTGGCAGCCCCGTTGCGGGCCGCGGCACTGAGAACGCGGCTGTACACCTCCAGCGGCAGAAAAGGCCTGGCCGCGTCGTGCACCAGCAGCAGGTCTGCGCTGGCTTCCCTGGCCAGCAGCGCCACTGTCTCCTGACGGGTCGCACCACCATGTATGACGCGGGCATGGCCAGGCAGCTGACGTACGAACTCGGCCTCATAACCTGGCGGGGCAGCCACGATGAGTTCGCGGGCCTGGCCCGCCACCCCGGTCGTCAGCCAGGTGAGCAGGCTGCGGCCGGCCACTTCGATGAGTGCCTTGGGGCCGCGCCCGAGCCGCAAGCCCAGCCCGGCGGCCGGCAGCAGCACTGCCACCGGGTCAGGCGCGGAGATGGTTCCCTTCAAGTGTCAGAGCAGCAGGCGCAGCGGATTGGCCAGCAGCTCGCTCGCCTCCTGCAGGAAGCGGGCTCCGGTCTGCAGGTCAAAGTGACCTGACAGGGTCAGGGTGCTCCGGAAGGTGTTCGCGTCCTCGTCATGCAGGCTGCGGCCAAGGCTGAGCATGGGGAGACCCAGGTCCAGCACCGCTTCGTCCACTTCCAGGCCGGACATGTCGGCCACGGCCAGACTCAGGCTGTCTGGGTCCAGGTCATCAGAGGCCGCGCCGGTTGCAACCTGCTGCAATCGTTGTGCCAGACCACGGAAACCCGCACCGCTGTCAGCGACCAGTTCGATGTCACTTCCCCTGATCAGTGCCGCGGCAACCGCGCCTTCGTCACTGAAACCGGTTTCGGTCGCGGCCCGACGGGCCGCCAGCAGCAGGAATGTGATGGCCGAAACGCTGTCCCCACCACTGATCTCGGCTCCGACCAGTTTGCGTGCCTGGTTGAGCTGACTCACGTCCAGCTGGCGCCTGAGCAGCGTACCGAAGCTGGCGAAGGGCAGGCCCTCCTCTGCCGGAAGTGGTGCAGCCAGCGGGGCTGCCGGTTGCCGCTCGTCCTCGACCGGCTGTTCAGCCGTATCAGCCTCGAAGTTCTCGAACTCTGGCCTGGCGTCAGCCACGCTCTCGAAGGCAGCTTCGATGCGCCTGGCCAGCGCGTCCGCCTCTTCCTGTTCGCTGTCGCCCACTTCCAGGTCCGCGGCCAGCTCCACGGCGTCCTGCCAGGCGTCAACGTCCGCCGGTTCATCAAGGTCTCCGAAATCGATGTCAAACTCGTCTGCCGATCCGCTCGCTTCTGCCTCAGCGTCCTGCGGGCCATCCGCGGCCGGTTGCCAGCCATCGGGGGCGCCTTCCTGTCCGGCGGCCTGTTCTTCAAGTGAGTCAAGGTCGAAACCGCGCTCGAACTCGTCCAGCGGCTCGTTCACCAGGCCGGGATCGTCAAGTTCTCCGTCGGTGAGAGCCAGGTCGGTGAGGTCCGCATCCTCGAACTGGCTGTCATCCAGCAGGTCGTCAGAACGGCCGAGAAGTTCCTCATCCGGATCGAGCTGCAGCTCATCCATGATCTTGAGGTCATCCTCGGGATCGTCATCGAGGTAGACCGGAGGCTCGGCGCCACCCAGTGTTTCATCAGCGTCCTCGCTGAGGAACAGCGTCTCCGCCGCCAGGTCATCAAGGTCATCCTCGGCCAGCGACTGGTCGAAAGGTTCACGCGGCGGCAGGGGCTCTCCCAGGTCAGGCAGGTCTGGCGCCTGCTGAGACTCAGGCGAACTATCTTCCGTTTCACCGAACAGGAAGATGTCCTCACTCAGCTCATATTCGTCATCGTCCAGGAAGTCATCCGTCTCGGCCAGGTCCAGGCCTTCAGGTGCCGGGTACTCGCCGGTAGCCTTGAGCTCGGCCTCTTCAGCGTCAAAGGCGACGGGGGTGCCGAAGTCCTGGGCCTCATCACCGCTGGGCCAATCCAGGTCATCGTGGCCTGCTTCAGTGACAGTCTGGTTCCAGCTGGCAGCCTGCGCTGACTGCTGCTGTTCTCCGCTCCAGCCGGCTGCCTCGGGCCACTCCTCCAGCCCTTCCGGCAAGGGTTCAGGTGTGGGGTTGACGGCTTCATCCCCCGCCATGACCCTGGCAAGGTACTCGAGCACATCGCGCTCCACGATGCGGCCGCCCTCGCCGCTGCCCTGCAGACCGCGCCAGTCGACGTTGTTCTCTTCGGCCAGCCTCTGCGCAAGCGGGGTAATGACAGGTTCACTCACCGTTTCCCTCCAAGTAATCCCGGCCGCGTCGAACACGGCCTGCTGCTACCAGTCTTACGGCCCTCGCTGCCGATTGCTGCGACAATTTCCACTCGGCAGCAGCGTCCTGCTACGGCCGCCAGGCCATGTAGAAAATCTCGTTGATGTACATCCGCAGCAGTGCATCACCATACACCGTGATGTCCGTCGACAAGCCTTCGCCGGCCGGCATGTTTCGTTCCAGCACAGTGACTTCGCCCCGTTCGTCCTCCACTACCACCCTCAGGTCGTAGCGCTGCTCCATCAGCGAGTCGATGCCCTGAGCCGCGGGCTCGAAGTTGAACGGTACGGTGCGGCTGCCCAGTTCGCCCTCGGGGAACAGCTCGGGCGCGGTGCTGCCGCCGGGTGCAGCGCCGTTCTCGCCGATGGTGGGAAGTTGGTCACCGCCGATGGTGACGCTGCCCGCCGCACCGTTCACCACCAGGCGGACCGGCGTGCCTGCCAGCGTGTAGCTGCCGGCGGACGGGATGGTGCGTACCACGGCGCCCGTGGCTACCGAGGTGTCGTCCACGTACTGCACGCTGCCAGGCACCAGCCCTGCGCTGCGGAGCTGAATCTGGGCTGTGGAAGCGAACTGCCCGTTCAGTGCCGGCACCTGCACAACCACGTTACTGTCCAGCCCGTAACCCAGGAACACGGGCGTGCTGCGGTCGACCACGGTGCCTGCGACAGGATCCTGGCTGATCACGCTGCCCGGACGGCTCGGGGTGGTGCCGGTTGCCACGCGGCTGATGGACACGAAACCCATGCTCCTCAGGCGTTGCTCAGCTTCGTCAAGCATCAGGCCCCTGACGTCGGGTATGGCCACCGGCGGCAGTTCCGGACCGCGGCTCACCACTACCTGCAGGCCCTCCAGGGGATCCACAGGGTTGCCGGCCTCTGGCGTCTGACTGATGACTATGCCGGCAGGCACGTCATTGTGGGCGTACAGGATCTGCCCGAGGTTGAGGCTCTGTTCACGTGCCAGGGCCAGGGCTTCCTCAGCCGTCAGGCCGATCAGGACCGGCGCGCGTGACTCACCTGGTGGCGTGTGCACACCAAGAGAGACGGTCCGGCCCCGGCGTACGACCGTGCCGGCCGGCGGGGTCTGTGAAGTGACTTCGTCCACGACAGCCGCACGTATGTATTCAGGGTAGGCGACCGGCTGGATGTTCAGTTCCGCCAGCACGTCCGTGGCCTCCGTGATGCTCAGTCCGACCAGGTTAGGGAGCGCTACTTCATCAACCTCGATATAACCGCGTGCGGCGATGACGAGGAAGGCAAGCACGAGGCCCAGCAGCGCCAGGATGAGGAGCAGTCGTACGGCGGACCGGCCCGCAATTCGGCGGCTGGATATCGACACAGACGCACTCTATCACGACGTCCCGGCCGGATTAGTGCCACAATTAGCAGTAATGAACATCGATGCAGGCGCACCCAGCAGGTGGCTGCCCGGGGACGGGCCCGGCAGCGGAGACGAGTTGGACCGGCTGGCTGAACTTCACCGGGAGGGTCTGGCGGTTGCGCCCATAATGCTGGTGCCCGCCGAGGCGCAGGAGAACTTCTACCGCTACGGCAACCTGGTCCAGCAGCTGAGCGAGCTCTTCCTGGGCGTGGACCCTGCTGATCCGGATGAGGATGACCTCGAGGAGCGGGCACCCCAGGCGATGGCGCTCATCACCGGCAGTTACCTGTTGGATGAAGTGATCGACCGGTTCTACGACACGGTGAACCTGTTGCCCCGGAGCCGCAGGGTGCGCCGGCCGGGCGAAGAGGGACTGCTCGCCAGCGGCAACCGGGCCAGCCTGTTGGCGCTGAAGCGGATCTGGGCTTCTGACTGGTCGTTCGCCAGTCTGGTGAGCCGACTGGAAGCGGAGCGCAGTTTCCGGCTGGAAGCGGCGCCGGTCCTGGTGCACGCAAGTGACGAACCGACCACTGACGCCGCGCTCCTGAGGGTGGTGGAACGGATACTGGGTGAACGCCGAACCGTGTACGTGACGCAGGATGGCAGTATCAGCCGCCTGGAATGACCGGGCGTTACTTGCGCATGCGCATGGGCGGCACGGCCGCCACGGCCATGCTGGCCTTGGAGGTCTGCTCGAACGTCACGTACGCGTTCGGGTTGACGGCGCGCACCAGCTTGAGCACCTCGTTCTGTTTGCGGCGGGGGATGACCGAGAACACTATCTGCACGTCGCCATCACGGCCGCGCGCGTTCATGACCGTCGCGTAGTAGCCTGCCGTGCGCAGTGCGTCAACCGCACTGGGCTGGTCAACGCGCTCGATGACCCGCAACAGTATGCTGCCCAGGGCCATCCATTTTTCGATGGTGGTTCCCAGCATGGTGCCCGCCGCGTAACCGCCGGCGTATGCCAGGAACTTCAGGGGGCTGTCCAGGTTGGAGAGCACCTCGGCGGCTGCCACCAACCACACCAGTGATTCGAAGAAGCCCAGCACACCCGCATAGAGCCGCTGGCCGCGCACCAGCATCGCTATGCGAAGCGTGCCCAGTGAAACGTCCACGATGCGGAGCAGGAATATCAGGGCCGCCGCCGACACCATGGCCAGGCTGAAGTCCCAGGTCATGCTCCGGCTCCTGCCGCGGCAGCGACCGCGGCTGCGCCTATCACCCCGGCGTCGCCGCCCAGGCTGGCCAGCCGCACTTCGGGCTGTGGGTAGCCCACCAGGTGCCGCTCCATGGCCACCTGGATGCGGTCAAGGTAGAAGCTGCCGGCGTTGGTCAGCCCGCCGCCCAGCACGAACGCGGCGGGATCGAAGATCTTGACGATGTTGGCCATACCGATCGCGGTGAACTCACAGGCGTTATCGATGATTGCCAGCGCGATCTGCTCACCGTTCCTGGCTCGCTCGAACACTTCCGGAGCGGCCATCTCCTGCCCGTAGCCGTACCCGGCGTCACGCGCGATGGCGCGGCCGGCCGCGATGGACTCGAGGGTGCCAAGGTGACCGTCGCCGCCGACAGGCCCGCCCGGCAGCATCGTCATGTGGCCGACTTCCCCGGCGATGCCGTGGGCGCCGTGTATGACCCGGTCACCTATGAACAGGCCGCCACCCACGCCGGTGGAGAGCGTCAGGTAGACACTGCTGTCCAGGCCCCGGGCGGCACCGAACAGGTGCTCGGCATAGCCCGCGGCGTTCGCGTCATTCTCCAGGTGCACGGGCATCCCCAGCCCTGACTCAAGTGCCGACCTGATGGGGGCGTTCTCCAGTCCCACGATGTTCGGTGCCCACAGGACCCGGCCGTTCACAAGGTCCAGGGGTCCGGGTGAGCCGATGCCGGCGCGTTCAACGGGGCCTTTCTCAGGGTTGTCAGCCAACAGTCGCTTGGCTGATTCCACGATTGCTGTCACGACCGATTCGAAGCCGCTCTGAGGGGTCTCCAGCCGGTCGCGGGCCAGTATCTCGCCCGAACGA
>CAZBBU010000025.1:3017-11883 GCA_964489965.1 uncultured bacterium | reverse complement strand
ATAGTTGCCTTCGGCGTGCTGCTCGACACTTTCGTGGTACGCACCTTACTCGTCCCGGCCCTTGCCTATGACATTGGTCCAGCGGTCTGGTGGCCCTGGAGGCTTGCCAGGGACAAGAACTAGCGGGGCGCACCACCAAGACCCAGCAGCAGTCCGCCGTCGATCACCAGGCTTATGCCGGTGACAAACGACGCCCGGTCGGAGGCCAGGAAGGCAACCCCTTCAGCCACTTCCTCCGGCCGGGCCAGCCGACCCAGGGGATGCATCTCTGCGACCTGCCGCCGAAGTCCTTCCGGGTCGTCGTCCAGGCTGAAAGCCCAGTCCAGCATCGGCGTGTCCACTGAGCCCGGGGCGACGCAGTTCACGCGTATTCCGTCTGCGGCCAGGTCCAGAGCCATTGAGCGGGTAAGGCCGAGCAGTGCATGCTTGGAACTCGAGTATGCGAGCGCGTTCTTCTGTGACACGAACGACTGTACTGAGGCCATGTTGACGATGCAGCCCTTACTGGCGCGCAAGTACGGCAGGCACGCGCGGGATACGCTGAGAACGCTGCCCGCATTGCCGAGCATCACTTCCTCCCACTGGTCCTCCGGCATGGTGTCAACAGTGCCGTAACGCTGCACGCCCGCATTGTTGGACAGCACATCAAGCCGTCCCAGCTGTTCCACGAGAGTCTCCACAGCAAGCAGCGCTGCCTGGGCATCCGTTACGTCAGCCACGGCGCTGTGTACCTGGCGCCCCGCGGCGGCCAGGTCTGCGTGTGCGCGCTCCAGTCCTGCCTGGTCGCGGTCCAGCAGGCCCACAGCTGCTCCGCGTCCGGCCAGCAGGCGGGCCACTGCCAGGCCAATGCCGCTCGCGGCGCCAGTGACCAGCGCGGAGCGTCCGGCGAATTCGCTCAAGTTACTTTGAGCAGCCTGCCGACCACTACGTCGTGCACTTCGCTCAAGTGCTGGCGCATGGTGGCGACTGCTGCCTTCTCATCACCTTTTCTCACAGCTTCAAGAATATCGCGATGCTGGCTGAAGTCACGCTCCCTGTTGTCGTAGAGTCCCAGAACAGCCATCTGCTCCTTGACACGCACTTCGGTGAGTGTGTGCACCACTTCGGCGAGCACCCGATTGCCCGACGCGTCCGCCAGCGCCCGGTGGAACCGCATGTTGGCGATGTTGAGCTGGGCATCAGCCTCGTCGCCACCCGTCAGGTGCTCTGCAGCGCTGTGCAGCAGCGCCTCGAGTTCGGTGATCTGCTGCTGGTTGGCGTTTCGGGCAGCCAGGCCGGCGACCTCGGGTTCAATGAGGGCTCGGGTCATCAGCAGCTCGAGGATGCTGTCTCCATCCAGTGCGCTTCCGTAAGGGTTGTTCAGCAGCAGCCTTGGTTCCAGTGATTGTACGTAGATGCCGGAGCCGTGGCGAATGTCCAGGTAGCCGGCCATCTGCAGCAGGGTGAGTGATTCGCGCATGGTTGGTGCCGCAACCGTGAAGCGTTCTGCCAGGTCTTTGACGCTGGGGATGCGGGCACCGACCTCGAGCTGTTCGCGGCGGATCAGGTCAAGTACCTGCCAGGCCAGCCATTCCGGCAGGCTTTCATGGCGACTGGGGACGCGCTGTTCACTCACGACTACATCATGCCTTCATCCGTGCGCCATTCGCCCCGTCCAGGTTTCACGAACGCCTTCACCACCATGGCAGTCTGGGTGCCCGTGTTGTGCAGGGAGTAGCTGCCGGTTCCCGCTGGCAGCACGAAGGTCTCAGCGAAAGAAAAGTCCTGCCCTTCCCCATTCTCACCGCGTACTTCTACCGTTTGCCCGTCCACCACATTCAGTACATGGAACTGGTGACTCATGTTCACGTTTACACTTGTGCCAGGTTCCAGGCGGAACCTGTGAACGTCGAAGAAGTGGCGTTCGTGTGTCGGCAGGTGTTCCAGCAGCCATCCGGATCCCTCTGCCAGCTTCTTCGGCCTCGAGATGTGCTCCTGCTGGATGACTGCCGGGGTACGGGTCGGATCGAGGTTGTCGAAGCCGCGTTGCAGGTTGATGGGTCGGGGTTTGCCGTCCACGTCCAGGCGTTGCCAGTCATACAGCTTGAGGGTGAAGAGGTAGGTTGTGGCGCTGATCTCGAGCACCAGGCTGCCCTCGCCCGCGGAGTGGATGATGCCGTTGGGAATGAGGTAGAGCTCGTGCTCCACGGCTGGCACGCTGTTCACAAACCTGTCGGCCGCCAGTTCAGTTCCTTCTTCCAGTGACTGTTCCAGTGCCGCGCGGAACTCGGGCAGGTTGATGTCGTCCCTGAAGCCCAGGAACACGACCGGTTCGGGTGTGCCCTGTCTGCGCCTGACCAGGTAATACGTTTCGTCCTGCGTCAGACCGTGACTGAAATGCTCGCGGACGTACTCGCTGCTTGGGTGCACCTGCAGGGAGAGGTTGCCGCCATGGACGGTATCCAGGTAGTTGAACCTGATCGGGAAGTGCGTGCCGAAGCGGCTTGCGGCCTCGCCAAGTACCTCCGGGGCCTGCAGGGCCATGAGCCAGAGGAAACTGACCTCGAGCTGACGTCCGTTTGAGCTGAGCAGCAGGCCGTTCTCAGGTGTTATCAGTTCGAAAGACCAGGCATAGTTGATCTCCTCTCGGGGCAGGCTCTGAATGTGCTGCTTCAGCCATTGGCCGCCCCATGGTCCGATCTCGAACCAGGGCCTGACGCGAAAGGGGCTGCGCGCCATCTTCCGCATGGTCTCCCTCAGATATTCCCCACGCACTGCCCTTGGGGCTGAGGGGTCCTGGGCATCTATGAACAGTTCGATCTGAGTTGCGATCCTGTTCAGGTGACGTTCCTGGGCCGGCCAGTCGACGAAGAAGAGACGCTTGTAGGCCGGTTTGGGTTGTGGTTCGGCGGGCAGTGGTGCGCCCAGTGGGCTGGTGCTTCCTGCCCGGAGCCGGTATTGCACTTCATTCCTGGGGACTTCAGCGTACACGGTTGGTCCCGGCCAGTTGAAGAGGGCCGCGCCCGGGCCGTAGAGCACGTGAAGCACACCCTCTGCGACTGCTGGGGCGGCTGGCAGTTCGTCCTGGAAGAAGTCTCGGAGCTGCCCGCTGTAGCGGCGGCCGAAGATCGGGTCATCACCACCCAGGAACGGCTCCAGCATGCGTTCCAGATCGGCAGCCGGCTTCAGCGTACTGGCGGTGTCGTGCCAGACCGGCCGGATTCCAAGCTCGTTCAGTTGCGTGTCCAGGCCGTGGATGAGATCGGGCCAGAACACGCCGCTGTTGCCTTCCACGGTGATGATTCCGGGGCCGCTTTGCGCCAGGCGCCTGAACTCCAGCGCCAGCTCTGTGAAGCCACTGCTTACCTTCGGTTCGTCTCCCTGCAGCGGGAAGGTCGGGTACAGGGCGTACCCGGGTGTTTCCCCGCTTTCGGTGTGCAGGGGGAGGAGTGGCTGGTGGCTTTTGCGCCATTCGTTACTCAAGGTGTGTCTCCTGGACCGGCTGGTTTGAGCCGGATGAAGCGTGGGCGGTAGAGGTCAGCATCTGCGTATATCCAGGCCACGTCGCGCGCGTTCACGTTGTAGCTGATGAGCAGTCCGCTTTCGTCAGTGAACTGCGGGTGGACGTGGGCGTTGTAGGTGAAGGACAGGCCTTCGACGGTTTCCGGTGTTTCGTAAATGACTGTTTCCTGCTCCCAGGGCCCGGCAGGGTTGCAGCTCCTGAGCGCCAGGATCCTGGGGCTGAACTGCTCGCGGGTGTCCATGGTGATGAGCAGGTACCCGCCGGTCATCGGCGTGACCGAGTACTCGTTGGCGATGCCGTGATGCAGACGCGCGGATCCGGCGGGGTCGGCTGACCACTCGCCGTTGCCGGCAGCATATTGCCAGCTGTTGAAGTCACTGACCCGTCCGGTTGGTGCACGTGCGAGGTGCATGTACTTGTTGTCACCCAGGTCCTCGGTGCCGTAAATGTAGGTCCAAGGTTCTTCCTCGGTGACTGCTGCGCCCCAGGAGACTCCGTGTCCGGATGGTGCCGGCATTATCGATTCGAGTTGCAGGTCGGGCAGGCTGACGGTGGCCAGTGCGTTGTCCAGCCAGCGGAAGCTGAAGATCCCGTCGGTTTCGGTGCGTTCGAAGCGGATCAGGAACACGCGCAGGACCGTACGTCCGCCTTCCTGTTCCAGCAGGGCGTCGTATACCCAGTACCAGCTGTCATCGCTTTCCGGCCGGAAGTACGAGACGGGCAGTGTGCCGATCATGCCGGTGTGCGTTTCTAGCGATTGGCCATCCTGCACGACCAGCGAGTTGTTGATGAATGGGGCGTTACGGGGCCTGGTTCGGCTGGGGTTCACGTAACCGAGCAGGGTATCCGAGAACAGCCAGAGTGTGCGGCCGTCGGGCAGCTCGACCGAGTAGGTGCTGTCACCACCGGTCCAGCCCGGTCCGAAGCTCGTGAACAGTTCGTCGAAGTGTGAGTCGATCACGGTGCTCTCCTCATTCCAGTCGGTCAGCTCCAGCTGGCACTGCGCGAGCGCTGCACTTCCGGCCAGCAGCAGCGTCATGGTGGCCGCCAGGAATCGTCGGTTCATGCCTGCACCTCCTTCAGTGCGTGGCAAGCCGCGCCAAGCAGCGCTGAGTTTTCCAGCGAACCGGCTACCTTGAAGTCCGTGTTCAGCTGCAGTGCAGCCAGACGCTGGCGCGCCGCTGGTGCAAACAACGGGAACGCCCTGGCGATGCCACCGCCCGTGACCAGGCAGTCTGGCGCGAATCTGCGCAGCACCGGCTCCAGGGCGCTTACGAGTTCAGTTCCAAAGTCGCCGAAGACCGTGACTGCGTCGGCATCAGATTCTTCCGCGAGTCTGGCGATACCGGCGACTGATGTCTCCCAGCGGCCCAGGTCACGCCAGCGGCGCAGCAGGCCGCGGGTTGAGAACTCCTCATCGACGCTGCGTCCCCGGTACCGGATGGCGTAGACGAAGCCGCCGTCGGGAACGCCATCGCCAGTGAATACCAACTGGCCGTCCTTGCTGAAGGCCGAGCCGCAGCCGGTTCCGAGCGTCAGGATGATGGCCCGCTGGCAACCTTGTGCGGCTCCGTACTTGAGTTCACCGAGTGCAAAGGCGCGCGCATCGTTGATGAAGGCAGTTGGCAGTCCGGCCAGCTGCGGCACGCGCCTGAACAGTTCGGGCAGCAGTGGAATGCCATGCAGTTGTTCGAATTTTGCCTGATCCACGATGCGGAAGCTGCCTGTTGCTTCGTCAAAGGGACCGGGGACTGCGAGTCCCAGACACTGCGGCCTGGTGTTGCTGCCGCTGAGTACCATTCCCAGTACGGTGGCCAGCTGGTCGAACACCTCGTCTGGCCTGGTGCTGCTGTCGAGTGAACTGTCCATGCGTCCTTCCATCCGGCCGTCTGCGGCCACCAGGGCTGCGGCGACGGAACTGCCACCGATGTCACAGGCCAGGCAGGCAGGAGCGGTAGCGGTCATGGGTTCAGGCCTGGCTTTCCAGCGCGTGATTGCTGCCGCGCAGCAGCAGGTTGTGCAGGTTGAGCCTGGTGGCGGGTGACTCGCGCCGGAGTTCCACGGGACCGAACTGGCTGGGCTGGATGCCAGCTACGGTCTCGATGACAATCTGCGCGTACTTGCCGCCGGGTACCAGGACGGGCTTCTCGATGTGTGGTTCTTCCATCGGTGCCTTGCTTCCGGCACCGGCCAGGCGGTAGCTTCCTTCATCCCCGTGGTTGTACGCCTGGCCGAACGGTCCCTGGTTGGTCACGTCGGCGAAGCCGGGTCTGTCCTCGTTGCCCAACCAGTCCATGGCTTCGTCTTCGAGCCCGAAGTCCATCAGTACCTCGAAGGCGTATGCGGGCCAGGTGGTGTAGGCGCCTTCGTCCTGGTGGTCTGTGCGGGAGCTGAAGGTCGTGTCGGGATCCAATGGCGACAGGGCGTGCATCCACGTTTCCGTCTTGAGTTCGCGCATGAAGAAGGCGGTCATCTCGCGCTTCTGCTGCTCGCTCAGCTCGTCCTTCATGCACTGGGCCACGGTGTGGAAGTCCAGGCAGTGGCGCACCACCACCCGCTCACCGTTGGGCTGCAGGCAGCTCCAGACGCCATCGCCTTCCACGTACAGTGATTGGACTTTGGGAACCAGGTCGCTGGCCAGTTCGCGCAGCTCCTGTGCCCTGCCCTGCTGGTCGCGTTGCTCAAGCATGCCTGCCACGGTGCGGAGGTTCCAGACGTTGGCGGCGTTGAAAGAGGCGACCTTGTGGGTGTAGGTGCTGACGCACTCGAGCAGATTGTTGGCGCCGCCGTAATCAGCGAGCCCGTCACTGTCGGCTATGCGGCGGTAGTAGAGCGCGGCGTTCACGAGGTGCTCGAGGACGGTCTCACCCCTGATCTCCCGGTCGAGGAAGTCGTAGTCGCCGGTGTAGCGGGTGTATTGCCAGACCATGTGGATCAGGGCGTAGTCGTTGACCGCGTACCAGTAACCGACCGGGCTGCCGTTCAGGAAGTCGACGGCGCAGCCGGCGTGCAGGTCGGCTTGCAGCCATAGTTCCAGCATGGTTTTCATGGCTTCTGGGTCGAGTTGTGAGAGGACGCCGGAGACCATCATGGCGTCCCAGGGGAACACCCAGTTGTTGTGGAAGGTGAAGGTGCTGGAGGGGAAGCCCGTCACGTAAACCTGTGCCTGATTGCCGAACACGCGAGTGCGTTTGCACTGCAGCAGCGTCATGATTCCCATGTAATAGAGCCGCGCCAGTTTGGGGTTGTCCGCGCTCAGTACGGCGCAGTGCCCGCTGAATGAGTGGGAGTCCTGGGTGAAGGCCGCCCGCCATTCGTCTTGCCAGTCCGCCTGCGTTTGCGCCAGCTGGTCGCGGAGTTCCTTCATGGCTAACGTCTGGTTGTTCCTGGCTTCCGCTTCGGTGCTGGCGATGGCGTGGCTCCAGTGGAGTTCCAGTGACTGGTTGGCTGGAATGCGCAGCTGGTAGTGCAGGACCACGTGAGCGGCCTGGTCCACCAGGTGGCCGTCAAGCTGGCCGTTGTTGAGCGCCTGGTGCCAGCGGGCGTCCTCCCGGGCGAAGCCGGCCGCGCTCTTCAGCGGGTGGTTCATGCCTGCTGCCGCGAAGGCGTTGCCCCTGGGACTGCTGATCAGCAGTTGGCCGCTGTCCGCCTGCAGGTTGGCGCTGCCCACGGCGCTTTCCGGCGGTGGCCAGTCTGTTGTGTTCCACTCCGCCCTGATGTCACTGGTGAGACGTATGAACAGGTCAACGTGCAGATCTTCTGAGCCCAGGTTATCGAGCTCGAGCTGGTTCATGACGACCTGCTGGCGGGTTGACAGGCTGGTGGTGACCTTCATGTCGAGGTTCTGGTATCTGCCCTTGCGTTCGATGCGGCCGGGGTACCAGCGGTAGGTGAGCGGGTTGAACAGTTCCCGGGTCGCTTTGAGTGGAGCGCCGTTCAGGCTCAGGAAGGTTTCTGCCTGCACGCATTCGTGGAAGAGTTCCGGGGTGCTCCAGCCTGAGTAAGCGAACGGTTCGCGGCCCGCGATGAGGCCTGACCACTGGTTGGTAAGTGCGGGTGCTGCGAATTCGGGATCAGCCGGGTCGACTGTCAGTGGCAGGCTGGCCAGGTCGTCAGCTGCCGGCAGGAGTTCAAGTGCCTTCGTGTCGAAGGTGGTCGCTCTGAGTGTGGCTGGCGTCTTGGTTGTTTGCGGTTGCACGGGCATTTCTCCTTGTTGCGGTTCGATCAGCGGTTGAGGCCGGACATGCTCATGCCTTCAACGAAGTAGCGCTGCAGGATGAAGAAGAGGACGATTACGGGAAGCATGACGATCAGTGATGCGGCCATGAGCAGGTCCCACTCAGTGCCTGTTTGCTGCTGGAAGGCGCGCAGGCCTATCGGCAGGGTGAAGTTCTCCGGACTGTGAAGGTAGATGACGGGACCCATGAAGTCATTCCAGGTCCAGAGGAAAGCGAAGATTGCTGCGGTCGCCATGGCCGGCTTGGCCTGTGGCAGGACTATCTGCCAGAAGATGCGGAACTCGCTGCAGCCGTCGATGCGGGCGGCGTCGCTGTACTCACGGGGAATGGTGCGGTAGTACTGGCGGAACAGGAATATGTTGAAGGCGCCGCCACCGAAGAAGCTGGGCACAATGAGAGGCAGCAGCGTGTCCACCCAGCCCATGCGGGTGAAGATCACGTACTGCGGAATCATGAGTACCTGTGCGGGGATCATCAGGGTGGCCAGCACGAGGAAGAACAGGGCGTCGCGCCCCTTCCATTGCAGTTTGGCGAAGCCGTAGGCCACGAAGGCGGCGGAGAAAACCTGGCCCAGGACGCTGAGGACCGTGACGATGGTGGAGTTGCGCAGGTAAGTCCAGAACGGGAAGAAGTTGATGGCTTCGATGAAGTTTGCCCAGTCAAGGGGTTTGGGCAGCCACACCGGTGGGTAGGCGAATATCTGCGCCTCGGGCTTCAGGGCGGTGGCCAGCATCCACAGGAGCGGGAACAGGAAGGCGGCGCTGCCGATTATCAGTAGCGCGTAGGCGGTGACCACGTAGGCCACGCGTGCTGACATGAGTCTGGCCATTCAGGATTCCTCGTAGTAGACCCAGCGGCGTGACAGGCGCATCTGGATGAGGCTGATGGTGACGATGATTATGAAGAGGATCCAGGCCATAGCCGAGGCGTAGCCCATCCGCAGGTTCTCGAACGCCGTGTTGAACAGGTAGAACACGTAGAAAAGCGTCGAGTTGATGGGGCCGCCGTCAGTCATCACGTAAGCCTGGGTGAATATCTGCAGCGAGCCGATGGTCAGGGTGATGAAGTTGAACAGGAGTGTGGGCGAGAGCATCGGGATGGTGATGTTCCACAGCTGTGCCCACCA
>CAZBBU010000025.1:0-3007 GCA_964489965.1 uncultured bacterium | reverse complement strand
GGCTCCGTCTATCTTGGCGGCGTCGTACAGGGCGCCAGGGATGGACTGCAGTCCGGCCAGGTTGATGACCATCACGCCACCAAGTCCCCAGATGCTCATGATGATCATCGCCGGTTTGGACCACTCAGGTGAGAACAGCCACAGTGGTCCTCGGATGCCGACGAGTTCCAGCAGCGAGTTGATGAGCCCGAAGTCCGGGTTGAACACCCACATCCAAAGGAGGGCCACGCCTACGCCTGAGAGGACCGATGGCAGGAAGAAGATGGTTCGGAACAGGCTCATCCCGGGCAGTTTGCTGTTGAGCAGCAGTGCGATGAGCAGGCTGAGCACCATCATCAAGGGCACGCTGATGAGCGTGTAGTAGAGCGTGTTGTACAGCGCCGTCCAGAAGAGCGGGTCGGACATCAGGGTTTCGAAGTTGCGCAGTCCGATGAAGCGTGGCGGCTGATAGATGTTGTAGGCGGTGAAGCCGTAATAGAAGGACAGCAAGATAGGCAACGCGGTGAAGACCAGGAAGCCCACGATCCATGGGGAGATGAAGATCCAGCCCCACATGGTCTCCCTCTTGGCGAGCCTGGACTGGCGTGGCTTTCGGCCAGCTGGATTCCCGGCCACCATGTTGGTGGACCGGGAACCCGTGTTGTGACTGCTGGTGTTCAAGTCGTTATGGGTTACTGGGTGTTGAGGTAGCGCTGCACCTCAGCCTCGTAATTGGCCTGCGCGTCATCAAGTGCCTGCTGGGCGTCCTTGCGGCCCAGGAGGGCAGCATCGACTTCAGCCTGCAATGCGGTGTCGTACCAGGTGGGTGCTTCCATCGAGAACGGGCGGAAGCGCGAGATGCCCATCAGTTCGACCATCGTTGCCCAGACGGGATCGGCCATCAGTTCGTCGCTGCTGGCTGCTGCCTGGTTGCCGACCATGGAGCCGTTGCGGGCAGCGTATTCGGCCTGCACTTCATCGGACATGACATAGCTGATGAAGCGCCATGCGGCTTCCTTGTTGTCACTGCCTGCACTCAGTTCGATTGAGAAGCCGTTGCTCCAGCTGGCGGGGGTGCCGTTATGGGGCAGCTGGGCAACGCCCCAGTCGAGATCGGGGGCGAAGCGACGCAGGTTGGCTGCAAACGTGTTGTTTTCGGCCACCATGGATACCTGGCCGGTGATGAACGGATCGGTGGCGCCCGAGCCGAAGCTGGCGGAGAAGGCGCTCATCTCACGTTGGCCGTAACGGTTGACCAGGTCAACCATGAACTCGAGCGCTTCCACGGCTTCCGGGGAGTTCAGGACGATGCTGCCGTCGTCAGCCTGGAAGTCCGCTCCGTTGAGCCAGGCGAAGGTGTGGAAGCCCAGGTTGCCCCAGGTGGGGTTGAAGCCGACGCGGGTCAGGCGCCCGTTGTCCAGGCTGGTGGTGAGCAGATCGTCATACTCGCTGAGCTCTTCCCAGGTGGTGGGTGGGGAGTCCGGGTCCAGGCCGACTTCTTCGAAGTGGGCGCGGTTGTAGTAGAGGGCACGCACGTCGGTTTCGAACGGCAGTGCGTAGATGCTGCCTTCGTACTCGAGCATCGGGTGGGAGGCTGGCCAGAATTCGTCGAGGCTCACGTCGCTGCCGGCCATCAGGTCATCGAGTGGTGCGATGACGCCCATGGAGGCTCGGCTGGCCACGTTGCCGAGGTCGTTGAGAGCCACGTCGGGTCCGGTGCCGGCTGCCATAGCGGTGGTCAAGCGGGTCCAGTAGTCCCAGAAGTTGGTGCCCAGGTGTTCGACGATGATGTCAGGGTTCTGCGCGTTGAACTCGTCAACGACCTCGTTCATGAACTCGAGTGCGTCACCGCTGTCGAATATGTGCCAGAACGTGACGGTGCTCTGGGCGGTTGATGTGCCGGCCAACGTGAGGGCGCCGACGGCGAGTGCTTTCAGGATTGTCTTCTTCATTCTGCTCCTTAGACGTGTGCGCGGGCTTCCGGCTGTGTGTTGCTGCCGGTTCGGGCTTAGCGTTTGCCTGTTCCAGGCTGGCAGGCGTACCTGACCTATCACCATGCCTTTCCGCAAAGTCATCAGATGACTTGCTCTCTTTCTGATTGGCGCAAGTATATGTGCACTTCTCGCCGTCCGTCAATGCAGTGCTCCGCTTCTGCAATAGTGGGGCAACATGACCCTGGACGCAGACATCCGCGCGCACCTCGACTCCATCGCCGGCGTTCCCTCTCCCGCGCAGCAGACCATGTCAATCCCGGAGATGAGAGCAGCCACTCACCAACTGTGGCTTGCCGGCCCGGGTCCGGAGAAAAGTGCACAGGTGGCTGAGCTGCTCGCTCCAGGTTCGGACGCTGACGTGCCACTCAGGCTCTACCGCGCCCCGGGCACGGCAAGCTCATTGCCACTGGTGGTGTTCATGCATGGTGGCGGTTTCGTCTTCGGCAGTCTCGACACACATAGCGAGATCTGTCACCGGCTGGCACTGGATGCAGACTGTGCCGTGCTGTCGGTCGGTTACCGCCTGGCACCGGAACATCCGTTCCCGGCGGCCGTTAATGACTGTTGGGCGGCATTGCAGTGGGCCGTCCGGAACGCATCGGAACTGGGTGTGGATCCAGAGCGAATCGTTCTGCTGGGCGATTCGGCGGGGGGCAATCTGGCGGCCGTAACAGCCTTGCAGGCGTTGCAACACGGAGTGACGCTGGCTGGTCAGGCACTCATCTATCCGGTCACTGACCTTCGTGAGGTGGAGTACGAGTCACGCGTGCAGCGTGCCCATGGTTTCGGCCTGAGTGAAGCCGACATGCTCTGGTACGGCAGGCACTACCTGCAGGATGCCGCCGCTGCAGAGAACCCTCTGGCTTCACCCATTCTTGCGCCGAGCCTTTCGGGTCTGCCAGATACTTTCCTCATGACTGCCGGGCATGACCCGCTTTGCAGCGAAGGTGAGGCGTACGGACTGCGCCTCCTTGAAGAGGGCGTGACCGTTTCGCATCTGCACCTGCCGGGCGCCAACCACGGTGTGTTCAGCA
>CAZBBU010000024.1:0-11887 GCA_964489965.1 uncultured bacterium | reverse complement strand
GAAGTGGGGGCAGCGCTCAGCGGGCCTCTCCGTAATCGAAGAATCCCCGGCCGGACTTGCGTCCAAGCAGTCCCGCGTCAACCAGACGCCTGAGCGATTGCGGCGGCAGGAACCTCTCTCCCATCGCCTCGTGCATCCCTTCGGCGATGAACAGCACCGTGTCCAGACCGACGTAGTCAGCCAGTTCAAGTGGCCCCATCGGATGGTTGAGCCCCAGTTTCACGGCCAGGTCCAGATCACCCGGCTCTGCCACGCCTTCCTCATGCAGGCGGATGGCCTCCAGCAACAGGGCGGCCAGCAGCCGCGTGGTCACGAACCCCTGGCGGTCAGCCACGATAACCACGGACTTGCCGCAGCGCTCCGCCAACCGGCGCGTGATCTCCAGCGTCGCCTCTGAGGTATGGACGGCCCGTACCATCTCTACGAGCTGCATGCGTTCCGGTGGATTGAACCAGTGCATGCCCACCACCTGCGTGGGCCGCAGGGTGGCCCCGCCCAGTACGGTGATGGACAGCTCACTGGTGTTGCTGGCGAGTATCGCCCCCGGGGGAACAAGGCGGTCCAGCTCAGCGAACAGGTTGCGCTTCAGGTCCAGCTTCTCGGGTACGGCCTCGATAACGAAGTCTGCGGCGGACACCGCCTCCTTCAGGTTGAGGTGCAGCTGCAACCTGGTCTGGGCAGCCGCATCGGCACGGCGGGTGATGCGCTGTCTCGCCTTCTCCAGGGACGCGTCCGCCGGATCGTACAGGTCCACCTGCAGGCCTGCCTGCAGCAGCTGCACGGCCATGCCGCCGCCCATCGTTCCCGCGCCGACCACCGCCACGCGCTCAACCTGATGCTGCTCACTCATTGAATGCCGCCTCCTGCCTTGACTTTTTCAGTCCAAGTGTAGCGCCAGAGCAAGCGGGGCGTACAGGTCGAAGCGGACGGTGCGCCCGGCCAGGCTCCCCGACGGCCGCTCAAACGCCAGGTACTCGCCCCTGGCCGGCCTCTTCACCACGACACGTCGGCTGGCTGCCAGGCGGGCGGCGCGCAGCAAGGCGGCCTCATCTGTGGGCGGGCCAGTCAGTTCGTGGAAGAGGCGCATAGATTTTCGTTTGCCGGCGCTGGCCTTGCCGCCCTGCCACATGGGATCCAGCAGCACCACCTCGAAGGGGCCAAGCCGGGGCAGCAGTTCAAGGGCATCTCCGTAGTGCAGTTCGATCCTTCCGGCAGCGGCACGCAGTGCCGGATCCAGCAACGCGCGCCTCAGGCCGTCGCGCAGCAGCAACCACACCAGCGGTGAGCGTTCGATGGCCACCACCCGGCAGCCCGCATGGGCCAGGTCGAAGGCGTCGCCGGCCATGCCAGCCGTCGCATCGGCCACCAGTGGCTGAGCACCCGCCAGGGCAGCGCGCAGCAGCGGGGGCCGGCCGCTGCTGGCGGCAAGTTGCACCACGAGCTCCTGTCCGGTGGAGTCAACGAGTTTCAGCCGGTCGTCACTGACCTCGAGCCGGGCGCCGTTCGCCTCCAGGAAGTCAAGGGTGCCCGCCGGGAGGGCCGCCAATCCGGCCTCAAGTGTTTGCTGGGCGATGCCGTCCATACGCCATGCTAGCCCCTGAGTCTGCGCAGTCCGTGCTATGATATGAAATTGAGACTAAGCATATGGTTTCGCATCGAAGGCACGGAGGCGGCCTGACTTTTCATTTACATGCTGATGCAGGCAAATGACTTTCGGATTGCCGGATCTGCGAAACCAGGCACGGGAGGTCCACATGAGCAACCAGGAATACGCAACCCGCCGCCAGGGCGCCGTCACTCCGGGCGCGATGAGCGTGCACCGCATCTACCCGGTCAAGGGACAGGGCTCCTACGTCTGGGACGCAGACGGCAAGAAATACCTGGACTTCTCCACCGGCATCGCCGTTATGAACGTGGGGCACTCGCACCCGGAAGTGCTCAGCAGGGTCAAGGCCCAGATCGACGAGTTCCAGCACCTCTGCTTCGCGGTCGGCATGCACCCCAGTTACATCGAACTGGCGGAGCGCCTTGCCGCCATCGCACCGGGCAGCAGCCCCAAGAAGGTGTTCCTGGCCAACTCCGGCGCCGAGGCCGTTGAGAACACCGTGAAGATCGCCCGCATCGCCACCGGGCGCCAGGGCATCGTCTCCTTCACCCACGCCTTCCATGGCCGCACCCACATGGCGCTGTCACTGACGGGCAAGGCCGACCCGTACAAGGTGGGCTTCGCTCCGCGGGCGGCGGAAGTTTACCGGGCGCTCTACCCGTACCACTACCGCAACCCCTGGGGCGCCAAAACCCCCGAGGAAACCGGCCTGCGTGCACTGGATGCCCTGATTGACCTGGTCAGGACCACCATCGGTGAAAGCGAAGTGGCAGGCTTCCTGATCGAACCGGTGGCCGGCGAGGGCGGTTTCATACCGGCACCCGAATCGTTCCTGCGTGGGCTCCGGGAGTACTCGCGCTCCATCGGTGCGCTGTGGATCGACGATGAAGTACAGTCCGGCATCGGCCGCACCGGCAAGTGGTTCGCGGTCGACCACTACGGGCTCGAACCTGACCTGGTGGCGAGCGCCAAGGCGCTGTCATCCGGCTTCCCGCTGTCCGCCGTGATCGGCACCAGGGAAGTGATGGACAAGCTGTCACCCAGCATGGTCGGCACCACCTTCGGCGGCAACCCGGCCGGCTGCGCGGCCGCGATGGCCACGCTTGACGTCATCGAGAACGAAGGCCTGCTTGACCGCGCCGCCACGATAGGGGCCACGCTGAGCAATACGCTCGAGTCCCTCAAGTCCAGGCACAGCCAGGTGGGCGAAGTCCGTGGCCTCGGCGCGATGGTCGGCGTGGAACTCGTCGAATCAGACGGCAGTCCCCACAAGACCGCCGCGGAAGCGATCGTGAACAGCGCACTCGAGGACGGCCTGCTGGCCCTGTCCTGCGGCACTTACGGCAACGTGGTACGCCTGCTGCCACCGCTCAACCTGAGTGACGCCGAGCTCGAAGAAGGCGCCGTGAAACTGACCCGCGCCTTCGACAAGGTGCTTGGACGCAGCGTGGTGGCGGCTGACTGAGCAGCCTGGAACCATTAACGGGAGTGGGCGCGGGACTCAGGTCCGGCGCCCACTTGCTTGCATCAGTCTGCCTGCTGCCCGCCCTGTTCGATGGGTACGCCCACCATGTTTCCCCACTCGGTCCAGGAACCGTCGTAGTTGCGAACCCGTGGGTAGCCGAGCAGGTACTTGAGCACGAACCAGCTGTGGCTGCTGCGCTCAGCGATGCGGCAGTAGGCGATCACGTCCTTGTCTGGAGTCACTCCCTGCAGCTCGTAGAGTTCACGCAGGGCGTCCGCGTCCTTGAAGGTGCCGTCCTCGCGGACAGCCCGGGCCCAGGGGATGTTCCTTGCGTAGGGGATGTGGCCGCCGCGCAGCGCACCCTCGTTCGGGTAGTCGGGCATGTGCAGCTTCTCGCCACTGAACTCTTCTGGGCTGCGCACGTCCACCAGCGCGCCCTCCCCCGTCGCCGCCTTGATGATGTGCTGCATGACGTCAGGGGCGAACGCCCTGATCGAAGCATCGCGGTAAGGCACGCTGTAACTGCCGGGCTGCTTCGGAGCGGCTGTGACCTCAAGTTCGCGTCCCTCGGCCAGCCACTTCTGCCGGCCACCGTTCATCAGCCGCGCATCCACGTGACCCATGTACTTGAAGAACCAGAAGGCGTAGGCAGCCCACCAGTTGGATTTGTCTCCGTAGAACACCACGGTATCGGAGTTGCTGATGCCCTTGGCTTCCATCAACCGCGCGAACGCGGCCTCGTCGATGAAGTCGCGCACGTCGGCACGCTGCAACTCCGTGTGCCAGTCAAGCTTCACGGCGCCGGGCACGTGACCCGTGTCATAGAGCAGCACGTCCTCGTTCACTTCCACAAAGCGGATGCCCGGACTCGCCAGGTTCGCGGCAACCCACTCGGTGCTAACCAGCACTTCCGGATCAGCTTAATCAGTCACTTCGACCTCCTGCATTCATGTTCGCACTTCCAGCTCCGGCAGCCCGTTTCCGCGCTACCCGAAGGGTTACGATTCGGGGCATGAGCAAGCTGGCACCTTCAATCCTCACGGCAGACTTCGGGCGTCTGGCTGATGAAATCAGGGCGGTCGAGCAGGCCGGAGCGGATTACCTTCACCTGGACATCATGGACGGCAACTTCGTGCCGGACATCAGCTTCGGTCCGGCCCTGGTCAGTGCGGTACGCAAACTGACCGAGATTCCCCTGGACGTGCACCTGATGGTCCGGGAACCCGAACGGCACATAGGCACCTTCGCGCGCGCCGGGGCTGACATCCTGACAGTGCACGCCGAGGCCTGCGTACACCTGCACCGGACCCTGGCACTGATTCACGAGAACGGGGTGCAGGCCGGCCTGGCCGTCAACCCGCTGACGCCGCTTGACGTGTTCCTGCAGGCACTTCCCATGCTCGACCTGGCTCTGGTCATGAGCGTGAACCCGGGATACGGCGGCCAGACTTTCATCGACTTCACGCCAGGCCGGCTGGAGATGCTCCGCAGCTGGCGCGACGAGCTGAATCCTGAATGCATCATCGAGGTTGACGGCGGTATCAACCCGGTGACTGCGCCGCTAGTGGCCAGTGCCGGAGCGGACCTGCTGGTGGTAGGCAGTGCGGTGTTCAACGACCGCGCCAGTGTGAAGGAGAACGTGCGGGCCCTGAGGGAATCGCTGAGAATCAGCAACTGAGCCGCCGGCAGGTTCAGCGGATCTTGCCGCCCTCCTGGGTGGCACCCAGCTGCCTGAAGCGCTCGAAACGCTGCTGCAGCAGCTGTTCACTGGTCTGCGTTTCCAGCTGTGCCAGTTCCTCGACCAGCACGTCACGCACGGCACGCACGGTGCCGGCAGGGTCACGGTGGGCTCCACCCAATGGCTCATCGATAACGCGGTCCACCACGCCCAGCTTCAGCAGATCGTGGGCCGTCATGCGCAGCGCCTCGGCCGCACGTGCGGCCTCACCGGCGTCGCGCCACAGGATGGCGGCGCAGGCTTCGGGACTGATGACCGAATAGACCGCGTTCTCCATGGTCAAGACCCGGTTGCCGATGCCGACGGCCAATGCGCCGCCCGAACCACCTTCGCCGATGATCAGGCTGATGGCGGGCACGGTCAGTCGGCTCATGCGCTGGATGGACGCCGCGATGACCCAAGCCTGCCCGTCTTCCTCGGCGGCGATGCCAGGGTAAGCGCCCGGTGTGTCGATCAGCGTGATGACCGGCAGGCGGAACTTGTCAGCCAGGTCGAACATGCGCATCGCCTTGCGGTAGCCGGACGGGTGCGCCATACCGAAGTTCCGGTGGATGTTCTCCTTGGTGTCTCGGCCCTTCTGCTGGGCCACCAGAACCACACTGGTGTCCTCAAGGCGGGCCAGTCCGGTGATGATGGCCGGGTCGTCACCGAGGGTGCGGTCACCATGCAGCTCCATGAAGTCGCTGAAGGCGCCGTCGATGTACTCGAGCGAGGTGGGCCGACCTGGGGCCCGGGCGACCTGCACCCGCTGCCAGCGGGTCAGGTTGGCGAAGGTCTCGCGCTTGAGCGAGTCCAGCCTCTCCTCCAGCAGTGTTATCTCGCTGGAAACGTCAACATGCTGTTCCTCGGAATAGCTGCGCAGGTCATTGATGCGCGCCTCCAGGTCCTCTATCGGTTTCTCGAAGGGCAAAGCCACGCTCAGTCCGCCCCCGCCCGCTTGTCGCCGCCGCGCAGGAACGAAAGCGTGGTGGCCAGAACGTTCTTCAGTTCGCGACGCTGCACGACCTCGTCGATCATGCCCTTGCGCAACAGGAACTCTGACCTCTGGAAACCCTCGGGCAGCTCCTGCTTGACGGTCTGCTGGATGACCCGCGGCCCGGCGAAGCTGATGAGCGCCTTGGGTTCGGCCAGGATCACGTCACCCAGGGTCGCGAAGCTGGCGGTTACGCCACCGGTGGTGGGATCCGTCAGCACCACGATGTACGGCAGGCCCTGCCGCGCCAGTACGTCAAGCGCCATGGTGGTCTTGGCCATCTGCATCAGTGACAGTGCGCCCTCGTGCATGCGGGCACCGCCCGAGGCGGTGACGGCGATCAGTGCGCGTCCCTCGGCGGCAGCGCGCTCCGCGGCACGGGCGATCTCTTCACCCACCACGGAGCCCATTGAGCCACCCATGAAATAGAAGTCCATAATCACCAGCGCCACGTTCTCACCGTTGAGCCGGGCCGCGCCGGTATGGATGGCGTCAGGCCGCTTCTGCTTCTGCTGGCTGCGTGCCAGCCGGTCCGGATACGGTTCGGAGTCCACGAACTCGAGCGGGTCGGCCGGGAAAAGCTGCCCGGACCACTGTTCGAAACTGCCGCTGTCGGCCAGGAGCTCCACGCGGGCCTCGACGGGCATGCGGTAGTGGAAGGAGCATTCCGGGCAGACGTACAGGTTGGCGACAAGGTCCTTGCGGTAGATCTGGGCTCCACAACCGTCACATTTCAGCCACAATCCGGTCGGGGCGTTGTCATCCTCGCCGCGAGTGGGTTTCTTGCGACGGAAAAAGCGTTCAAGAGCCATACAAAGTTAGAAACTACCATGCGACCGCTCCAAGCGTTCGTATCCCGCTTGTGGGGAAGGGGTACGGGCTGTATCCTGAATCGCATGGATGCAGCCAAGGTGGTTCTGGTGACCAATGTCGGTCAGGGCTTCGGTCGTGCGGTGGCGCTGGCGTTCGGCGCGGCCGGGCATGACGTGGTTTGTGCTGACCGTGACGTGGACCAGGCTTCCAAGACGGCTGCCGAGATCGAGGAAGCCGGCGGGCAGGCGATTCCGGTCCAGGGTGACATGGCCACCCAGCTTGACGTGATGGGCACGTTCCAGAAGGTATACGAGATTTTCGGCGAGCTGGACGGCGTGGTTCACGTGGCTTCCCACGCCAGCAACGCTCCTTTCCGCAATCTGGCGGACAACGAGTTCAGTGAGCTGTTCGATGAGAGTCTGCGCAGCACCTACCTGACCATGAAGAGTGCGCTGCGCATGCATGCGGATCACCTGTGGCTGGTGGTCGTGGGACCGCCGCGCAACGCAGTCGAACCGCAGATGGCGGCGCTGCAGGGCGCACTGAAGGGCCTGAGCGAGTCATTCAACCGGCGCCACGCGCCGCGCATGCGCAGCAACGTGGTAATTCCCAGCCGGGCAGCCTCCGATCCCAGGCATGACGCGGCACTGGCCGACACTGTCATGTTCCTGGGACTGCAGGGTCCACACGGCATCGGTGGCCAGTCAGTGGAGGTGGAACTGCCACCACCACCCCGCATCACCGAGTCATTACTGCCGGAAGTACGGGCGGCACTTGACACCAACATCCGGCAGGATGACCTGGAAGCCAGTCACTTAGCGGATGAGGCCGCTGACGAGGCGGCAGCTGAGGACGACTACGAAGCCGACGCGGCCGATGAGGACCTGGCCGATGCTGATGAGTACGAGGAATACCTCGATGACCATTACGAGTTCGAGGAGTTCGTTGACGACTGGGAACAGGGTTTCCTGTTCGGCACACGGCGCGAGCCGTACGGCTGAACGCCAGTGAAGTGCCCTTACTGCAACGCGACTGACACCAGGGTCATCAACTCCCGACCGGCGGATGAGGGTTCGGCCATCAGGCGTCGCCGTGAGTGCAGCAACTGCGGCAGGCGACTCACCACGTTCGAGCGCGCCCAGTTCGAGGCGCTGATGGTGGTCAAGCGCTCGGGCCGCACCGAGCCGTTCCAGCCCGAGAAGCTGCTTGACAAGCTGCGGATGGCCTGCAACAAGCGGCCGGTCACGGAGAAGCAGCTGCACAGCTTCGCGTACGGTTTCGAGGACGAAGTACAGGGCCCGCGGCTGACCTCCGAGGAGATCGGCCGGCGCGCGCTGCTTTACCTGCGCGAGCTGGACACCGTGGCGTACATACGTTTCCTGAGCGTCTACAAGGATTTTGACAGTGTGGACCGGTTCATCGAGGAGATCCGGCAGCTGGACGGATCGGCCGAGGACGCCCCAGCCGATCCGGATCAGTCTTCCCAGTAAGCGGTAGAGCCTTCAGCTTCTTTGCGGATGAGCAGCCGGGCGGGCAGCCGCTCACTCAGTTCAGTCACGTGAGTGATGATGCCCACCATGCGGCCGTCGGTTGACAGGCTCTCCAGTACGCCAGCCACTGAATCAAGCGTCTCGGCATCCAGCGTACCGAAGCCTTCGTCCAGGAACAGCGCGCCCAGGCGCCGCCCTCCCGCCGCGGCGTCCGACAGTGCCAGCGCCAACGCCAGACTGACGATGAATGTCTCACCACCCGACAGGCTCCTGACTGACCGGCGCGTGCCGCCGGCCCAGGCGTCACTGACCTCGAACTCGCGCGTGCCGGACAGGTGCAGGTCAAAGCGCCCGTCCGTGACCTTACGAATGATGCTGCTGGCCCGGCGCGCCAGCAGTTGCTGCATGCCGGCGAGCAGGAAGTCCGTGAAGTTGTTGTCCTGCAGGTCACGCGCCAGCACTTTCCACACGTCCCGTGAGTCCTCGACTTCGCGACGCTCCTTCAGCAGCCCGGACAGCTCGTCAGCCAGCTTCCGTTCCTGCCTGATGCCGGCCTCGAGCGAACCACGCCTCTGCAATGCCTCAGCCTGCAGACGTTCCAGCTCGTCCAGCTGCTCCTGCAGCGACTGCACATCCTGGGGCCGGTCCGCCCGTCCCGCGAGCCGTTCCTTCAGGTCCGCTTCCCGTTGCAGCAGTGCTTCAAGTTCACGGGTACCGCGTTCCAGCAGCTCTTCCAGCTGGCTGAGCCGCTCGGGCTCGCGGCTGGCTGACTCCAGCGCGGCGTCATCCGCGAAGCCGGCTGCTCTCAGCTGAGCGTCGAGCTCGGAGCGTTGCTGCTGCGCCTCTGCTCGCCTGGTTTCCTGCTCCTGCTCCCGCATTTCCAGCTGGCCCCGGGCCAGTTCCAGGTTGTGGCGCGCCTGTGTCAGGGCATTGGCGGACTTGCGTTCAGCTTCCTGCAGGGCTGACAGCTGTCGCTCCAGCTCGGCGACGGCCTCGGCTGCGTCACCTCCGCCTGCAGCCTCGCTGAGCCTGGCGCCGGCCGCCGCCAGCTGGGCGGCGGTTTCCCTCCGAAGCGCCCCTGCGATCTCATCCGGCGTGCCGGCAAGTCCCGCCTCGCTGAAGCCGGTGAGAAGCTGCTCCAGTTCATGCCTGGTGTCTGCCAGGCTGTCACGCGCCTCGCACCTGGCGTCGCTGTTGGCCTTGAGGCGTTCTGTCAGGCCGGCGAGAGCGGTCCTTGCCTGCTGGTACTGTTCACGCAGCTCATTGCGGGTGTCTTCGCGCTTCTTCAGCTCCTCGCGGGCCGCTGCCAGCTCCGGGCCTGTCTCATGCGGCAGGTCATGCACCGGCTGCCCGCAGACCGGGCAGGTTCCCCCGACCTGCAGGCTTCGGCGCAGGCTGCTTGCGGTGTCCCCGCCGCTTTGTTGCAGGGTGACAACCAGCCTGGCGGCCTCGTCGACGCGGCTGGCCGCCTGCGTGCCTTCCCTCAGGAGCGCGTCCAGCCGCTCCGTCAGACGGTCACGCTCCTTCTCAGCCGCTGCTGCCTCGGTCTCAAGCTGGCGTGAACGCTCCTCAAGACGTGTGGCCCGCCTGCCTGCCACTTCCAGGCTGCCGAGCCGCTCTTCAAGGCTCAGCAGTCGGTTCAGCCGTTCCTCGTCCCAGGCGGCCGGGTCACCGGCCAGCCCTTGCGGAGCACCACCAAGCCGCTGCAGGCGTCCGGCCAGCGGCAGCAGGCCATGCAACTTCGCAATCCGTGCCTTGAGCCCTGCTTCTTGCGCAACGAGCGCATTGCTTGCCGCTTCAGCTGCCCGTCCTGCCTCCTCCGCCTGTTCCTGCAGCCGCGGCAGCCTGGCCGTCAGCTTCTCCAGCTCGGCCTCCCCTGTCTCCAGCTGGCTGCTCAGCTGGGCGTGCAGGCGGAGCAACGGTGCAAGCGCTGCGGCCTTACGTCCCTCTTCGAGTTCCCGGCGGAGCTGGGGGGCACGTTCCTGCGCAGCCTTCTTCTCACTGAGCTCGGGAGCCAGCCGCCTGAGTGCTTCATGCAGCTCCGTCACCTCACGGGCCTGCTGCAGCTCAGCACGGAGGCGCTCGAGCTGTTCCCTGGCTCCGGCGTCGGCCTGTTCCAGCGCCTCAAGCTCCTGACGCAGAGCACGCAGCCTGACGGGTGCCTGCTCCAGCGCACCTGCTTCGAGGCGTGCCTGGATACCGGCAAGGCGGGTTGAATCCGACCGCTCGCGCTTGCTCGCCTCCTCGCGCATGCGTTCCACCCGGCCCAGATCCAGCAGTTCCTTGAGCAGCGTGCGCCTCAGCCTGGCGTCGCCATGCAGGAACTCATCGAACTGGCCCTGCGGCAGCAGGATCGAGCGGGTGAACGATCTGAAGTCGAAGCCCACCAGCTGTTCCAGTCGCTCGTCTGCTGCCTTCAGCCTGTCCGTTTCCGGCACAAGCTTCCAGCGCCCGTCCTCGAGCCGTTCCACGCGGATCGACTTGCTGGCGTTGCCGCTGGCCTTGAGTTCGATGCTGCGTACGACGCGATGGATGCCGGCCGCGACTTCGAACTGCAGTTCTACTGCCAGCCGGTCGGCCTCGCTGCTGACGAGGCTTTCCAGCTTCTGGCTGAGCCTCGGCGTCACACCGAAGAGCGCGAAGCAGATCGCATCCAGGATCAGGGTCTTGCCGGCACCTGTCGGTCCGGCGATGGCGAACAGGGTCAGGTCTTCGAAACTGATCACCTGCCGCTCCCGGAAGCGGGCCCAGCCTTCCAGCTCAAGCCTGAGTGGTTTCACGTCTGTTCCGTTTCATCATCGACGTACGCCTGCAGTTGCCTGAAGGCCGTAACGAGCCGGTCCGAAGGTGGCGCGCCCCTGTTCTCCAGGTGGAAGCGACCGTACTCGGCTGCCAGGTCCAGGTCACTGTCCGGTCCCAGCTGCTCAGCTTCATCTGACAGCGTGTCATGTCCGCGGATCTCACTGACCACGGCCATCACGGCGGGGATCTCCCGCATCACCCGTTCACGCAGGCCGGGGCGTGGTTCGTCAAGCAGCAGCCGCAGCTTGAGCCAGCCGTCAAAGTCCGCGAGTTCCAGGGTACGCCGTTCCAGCTGTTCCAGCGTCAGCCGTTCCTCCCGCAATGGCTTGCCGGCGGTGATCTTCACCTGGTCCACGGTCGTGGCAGGGCGGCCGGGCAGCAGATCGATCAGGTGGACGAACTTGTCCTGGCCGGTCTCACCGAAGTCGAGCTGGATGAGGCTGCCGGCGTAGCGTCCACGGTTGTCCGCCAGACCCTGGATCGTCTGGCTGTCATGGATGTGGCCCAGCGCCAGGTACTGCATCGTTCCCGGGATCATGCTGCTGCCCAGCAGGTAGTGCTCACTGCTGTGGAACTCGTACTCGCTCCTGGACAGGCGCGCGCCCTCCATGGTTCCGTGCATCATCAGCAGGTTCACGGTGCTGTTGCTGAACTCGCGGCTCAGATCCGCGATCAGCTCCGCCATGATCTGCCGGTAGACCGGTTTGCGCTCCGAGTCGTCAAGCTGCAGCTGGCGATCGCCGCTCAGCAGGCGCCGCTCTGAGGCGAAAGGAAGGCTCGCCACGCGGACTTCAATGCCCCGGATGCTGAGCCGCTGGATACCGCCCTGGGCACTGGTGCGTACGCTGCCGACCACGCGTGCCCCACTGTGGCCGAGCAGTCCGGCAACCGCGTCAAGCCGGACGGGTGAATCGTGATTGCCGGCGATGACCACGCTTGGTATGCCGGCCTCGTGCAGCTGCCCGAAGAAGTCGTAGACCAGCGCTTCGGCGGCTGCGGC
>CAZBBU010000023.1:0-12099 GCA_964489965.1 uncultured bacterium | reverse complement strand
GCCTGCAGGTGGCGTCGCTGATGGCTGGCTCGGTCGTTACCGAACAGGTGTTCGCCTGGCCCGGCATCGGCCTGCTTGCCATCCAGGCGATCAACTCGCGTGACATGGCGATAGTGCAGGCGATCGTCATCATCTCGGCCCTCATCGTCATGCTCACCAACCTGATCGTGGACGTGCTCTACGCCGTGATCGACCCGAGGATCCAGTACTCATGAAGCTGTTCGGCCGCCGCCTGTCCGTGCCGGCTGTCGTCGGGCTGTGCGGCCTGCTTGTATTCACGATCATCGCACTCGCTGCCCCATGGCTTTCGCCGCATGCACCCGACCAGGCCTACCTGCTCGACCGCCTCTCGCCTCCTTCGCTGTTCGGTGGCAACAGCTGGTACCTGCTCGGCACCGACCACCTGGGGCGTGACATGCTCAGCCGTCTGCTGTACGGAAGCCGGGTGGCTCTGATCGTCGGCTTCTCCGGCGTGGCAATCGCCGCAGGTCTGGGCATCATCCTCGGACTGCTCTCAGGCTTCTTCGGCGGACTTGTCGACTCGATCATCATGCGCCTGGTTGACACGCTCATCTCGGTTCCCAACGTGCTCCTCTACCTGACCGTCCTGGGCGTGTTCGGACCCAGTTTCGGCATCCTGATCGCGGTCATCGGCCTGGTCAACTGGACCACCTTCGCGCGTGTAGTCCGCGCCGAAGTGCTGTCCGTCAAACGGCGTGAGTACGTGGAAGCGACCCGCGCCAGCGGCCAGAAGACCTGGATCGTCCTGGCCCGCCACATCCTGCCGAACATCGGCGGCCCCATAATCGTCGTCGCCACACTCAACCTGGCGACGATAATCATCCTGGAAGCGTCACTGTCGTTCCTCGGGCTGGGCGTGCAACCGCCAACCGTCACCTGGGGCCGGATGCTCGCCGACGGACGCAACTACGTGGCGACCGCGTGGTGGCTTGCGACGTTCCCCGGGCTGTTCATCACCGCACTCTGCCTCTCGCTGATACTGCTGGGCGACTGGCTGCGGGATGCGATGGATCCACGGTTACGCGGTGGGTAGCGGCTGCCGGCTCACCGCTCAAGTAGCGCTGACTCCAGCAATCCCGATATCCCATCACACTGTCTTGTCCGGACACGAACGGGCGGATTTCCTGAATGAATCCAGGCGTTACGCAACAGTGCTCAGAGTGGGCGCGCCTTGCCATGGCTGTGTTCAATCCGGCTGATCCCGACCCCGACGAGTAAGAAAACTGTAAGATTTCTGTGACCCTTAGTCTGCCACACTGTGGCGAAGACAGAAGGCCGTAAAGGCCTGCAGACCGCCCTGGTTCAACGAACAGTGAACCAAGCCGGAGCGGCATCATCCCGTTGGAGGGTTCAGGCGTGCGCAACAAACCCGCAACTCGTATATCAGCACTTTGGTCAGCTCTGATGGTGTTGGTCACGGCCTGCAGCAGCCCGACTGGCGCCCCGCAGAATGATGAATCCACGACCAGTCCGCCGTACCTCCTTCCTGGCGCAGAGATCAGTCACACGATCCGTGTGCAGCTCAAGGACAGCGACGCGCCTGATCAGATCGCTGAAACTTACGGGGGTAGCGTACTCGTCTGGCACGATGAAACCGCGGCCGGACTGGAGCCCTTCGCCGTGGTTGTGGTCAACCTGGTCGACGGGCTGAAAACACAGACCGCAGTTCTGGAATGGTGCCCGGATGCGCGGGATGAGGCGCTGCCGGAGGCGTGTATAGAGGAGAACCGGCGCAGTCTGGTGGCGGGCGCGGTACCTGACCCTGTCTCCGGCCTGGCCCGCATCGACCTGGAAGGTCGTTCGACCATCTGGAACGAGGGTGACTGGCTCCTTGACGCAGGCCGTTCGACGATCTGGAACGAAGGCGAGTTCAGCTGGCGACCTGAGAACACTGACCTTTGGCGGCAGCTCGGGCTCGACCTGGCACACAATCCGTCGCTCGCCTGGCATCTGGGAGCCGGCGTCACGGTGGCAGTCATCGATACCGGGCTGGACCTGGTGCACCCCCACCTGGTCACCCACCTCGCCCCGGAATCAGATTGGCTTGATCTGGTGGATCAGGACGGCGAACCGCAGGTAGAAGGATCTTTCGGAGAGACGCCTGGTTACGGTCACGGCACCAACGTCGCCGGCATCATCCGTCAGATTGCGCCCGAAGCCACCATCCTGCCGATCCGGGTGCTGGCTCCTGACGGACGCGGTTACATATCGGATCTCATCGTCGCGATCGAGCACGCACTGGCAGCAGGAGCAGACATCATCAACCTCTCACTCGGAATGTCGGGTCGGAACGAGGCACTGAGCGCCGTGGTCTCCAGAGCAACGCAGCAGGGTGTTTTCGTCGTGATGGCCGCCGGCAACTCGGGGGGCGAGGTCGTGTTCCCGGCCAGCGAATCGCTTGAGCCAAACCTGCCGGGTCATCAGCTGCGGCTCACCGTCACCAGTGTGAACAGCAGCGATGAACGATCCGGTTTCGCCGCTTTCGGATTCCCAGTGGGTCTGGCGGCGCCAGGTGAAGGTATCTGGGGACCAGCTCCGGAACGGAGCATCGCGGCCTGGACCGGCACGTCGATGGCCGCACCTATGGCGTCAGGAGCGCTGGCATTGGCTCTGGGCGAACAGGCACGTCTTAACGTCCCGGCACTCAAGCTGGTCGAACGCTTGAGCAGCTCCGGTGCGGACCTGTACACGGATGCGAACAGATCTTACGAACAGTGGCAGCAGCTCGGTGCCAGCCGCCTGGACTTCTGGCGCTTCCTGGACGATGTCCTGGATGGCGACTGAACAAACCGGAAGCGGAGCTATCGAGTCCCTCCTCGAGCAGGGACGCCACAGCCTCCAGGCGGCTAACCATCACGAGGCGTCGATGTGCTTCGCCAGTGCCGTGCAGCTGGCGCAGCTGCACGGGAAGCCACTGCTGGAGTTGACTGCACTCAATCTTCAGGCGCAGGCGCTTCATGCGCTGGGCCAGCCACAAAGCGCCCTGAGTACCCTGGTGCGTGGTGTCAGGCGCCTGACTGATCAGGTGGTCCCGGAGCGCATAGCCCGGGTGCGCAGCAACATCGGTCAGCTTCATCGGGAGCTGGGCAACCTGGCGGAGGGGCTCGAGGAGCTGCTGAAGGCGCAGCAACTGTTCGAAGAGCATGGCGTCAGCGGCCGACCGGTGGCGGTCAATCTTATCAACATGGGGCAGCTGTACCAGGATCTCGGTCGCTACCCTGAGGCTGCTGAGTTCCTGCAGCGGGCCCACCAGGAAGGCCTGACGAGTGGTGATGAACATCTGACCGCCGTGGCGATGAATAACCTGGCCAATGGCGACCGGGCTACAGGGGCGCTGTTCGTCGCACGGGAAAGGTTCGAAGCTGCACTAAGGCAGGCAGAGCAGCTCGGCATGACCGACTACATCGTCGACAACCTGGATGGCCTGGGCCAGACCCTCGCTGACCTGGGAGATTACTCGCGCGCCCTGGAGGTACATGAACAGGCGCTGGAGGTGGCCCGTGCGAACGGCAGCAGCTCCGGCGAGCTGGACGCACTCGTGAATCTCGGTCGTGACTACCTGCATCTGAACGCAGCTGAACGCGCCATCGAGCAGCTGGAGGCGGCACTTCCGGTCGCTACTGCTCTACAGCGGCAATCGGTACTCTTCGAGCTCCATACGCTGTTGTCCGAAGCGCATGCAGCTGCGGGGGATCCCTGGGCTGCCCTCCGGAACGCACGGCAGAGTCAGGTCCATCAGGAAGCGGTACTGGCTGAACAGAACCGTGAGCGGCTCCGGGAGCTGCAGGTGAAACATCAGCTGGCCCGCGTTCAGCAGGAGGCGGACTCGTACCGGCTCCGTTCCGATCTGATGCGGCAACTGGTGGCTGAGGCCGAGAACCGTGTGCGACGCCGAACGGAACAACTGGAGCAGGCGCATCAGGATGTGATCGAACGGCTTGCGCTCGCGGCAGAGTTCCGTGATGACGACACCGCGGAGCACACACGCCGGGTAGGTCGCAATGCTGCAGTTATCGCCTACGTACTGGGATTCAGCGAACAGGAGGCGCGGCAACTGTACACCGCGGCGAAACTGCACGATGTCGGCAAGATCGGCGTGCCGGATGCCGTGCTCTACAAGGCCGGACCGCTGACGGAACAGGAGATGGACCTGATCAGGCAGCATCCGGAGCTGGGGGCGCGCCTGCTGTCGGGGGGACAGTCCCAGCTGCTGCAACTGGCTGAGCAGATATGTCTCCATCACCATGAGCGCTACGACGGCAGTGGTTACCCGGGGCAGCTCGCTGGGGAGGAGATTCCGCTGGTCGCGCGGATCGTCGCTGCTGCCGACGTTCTTGACGCACTCACTCACGAGCGGCCATACAAGGACGCATGGTCCACTGAGGCAGCATTGCAACACATCCGCTCAGAAGCGGGCCGCGCCTTCGATCCGCTCGTCGCTGAAGCGTGCCTGGAGGCGTTCAATCCGGCGGACGGAGTGGCACTGACAGGCACCGTGAGAAAATGGGGTGACGTCAGGCGGTCGCTGGCCACGGTTCAGCAGCTGCGGCGTCCTGCACGTGAGCCGCTCTTCGGTCCGGATCAGCTCTCGAGCGAAGTCCAGTAGGCCAGCACCAGTTCAGTCTGACTGGCGAGTCCCAGTTTGGCCTGCAGCGCGCTCAGGTAGTTGGCAACGGTCTTGACTGACACGTCGAGACTCGCAGCTATGGCCGTGTTGTCGAGGCCCTGAGCGCTCAGTCGCCAGACGTCCCGTTCGCGGGGCAGCAGCTGATTCTTCAGCAGGGGTCCGCTGTAGACCTCCTCGCCGTCTGCGACGCGCTGCAGATAGGTGCGCAGTTCTGAAACGCCTGTTGACTGACTGACGAGTCCGTGCGGCCGCAAGCTGTGGAGATCCAGCAGGTAACCGTGGGCGGTGCTGCCAGTAACGACGAGTGAACGGCCGGACGTGTCAGGCAGCGCCTCAAGCGCGAAGCCGACCGGGAAGTCCAGGATCAGGTTCAAGGGTTCGCGGTAGTGCAGTTCAGACAGCTGCTCCTCAGCCAGTTGCTTCATGATCTCTGAGCCGGTCAGTACCGTCAGCTGATGCCAGGTGTCACTGCCGGGTCCCGGTGGCTCAGGGATCAGCGGGTCAGCTCCGTACTGACCGAACAGGCGCGCCTCGAGAAGCTTCAGTACCTCGACACCCGGAGCTTCACTCAGGCCGGCCCAAGCCTGCCGGAGCCCCTCAACATGGCGCGGCAGCAGCTCTCTGAACCGCTGTTGTGAACCTTCAGGTACGAGCAGGGCGAAGCGTCCCGACTCAAGCCAGAACGCTGACTCGCCGTCCAGCAGTTCATTGCGCACCACCCGGGCGATGCGGCGGTTACGAAGCGCAGCCTGCTGCCCGGAGCCTGGTGTGTCCGGAGCTTCCGCCGGCAGCTCGAGCAGACCCAGCAGCAGCGGTTGAGTACCGGCGTCCCTGATGGCGCGTTCAAGGGCGTGTCGGCTGGGCAGCCCTGTCAGCCAGTCACGACGCGCGAGCCAGCGGAGTTCCTGACTGAAGCCGGCTGCCTGCAGGGCAGCGCGCAGTTCCTGCATGAGCAGCTGCAGGACTGCCAGCTTCTGCGTGTCGTCAGGCAGGTTCGTGACGATCAGTTGCAGGGGTTCGGGTGGACCGACGTAGTAGTCGAGGAAGCAGCGTCCGGCATCAGGGAGATCGGCGTAGCCGCGCTGAAGAGGCTCGGTAGCTGCGGTCAGGGGCCGCAGCTCAAGCTGGCTGCCTGGCACGGCGGCTGCCAGGGCAGCTGGTGCCTGCTTGAGCAGTCCATCGAAACTGCTCCTCTCAATGCTGGCTCTCAAGCGGAGCAGAGCCTGTATGTCCCGTTGCAACCCGACCTCACCAACCCAGATTCAAAACTGCTGGCAGAATCATATCGACAAGTTAGGTCAGTCTGCAGTTCTTAATCCCACTCCCGGGATCAGGGATGGCCACCTCTCAGTCGCCCCCAGTAGGCGAGGGCGACCGCGCTGCGCGTAGGCAGATGCAGTTTGTCCTTCAGGCTTGTGAAGTAGTTGGCGGCGGTCCGTTCACCGATACCCAGTTGCCGGGCGATCGCCGGATTGTCGAGACCCTGAGCTATCAGCCGCCATACCTGCCGCTCTCGCGGGAACAGTGGGGAGCGGTCGATGATGGGTCCAGCGAAGATGCGTTCGCCGGTTGCGAGCACCTGCAGGTGCCGGCGCAGTTCGGCAGAGGACAGCTGGCCGAAGACCAGGCCTTCGGGTTCAAGCTCCATGAGGTCATGGGCGTAACCGTGGGAGGCTCCATCCGTGAGAATCAGCACGGGCCGCCGGACATCGGGGAACTCTTCCAGCGCGAAACCGGCTGGCTGGTCCAGAACGAGGCTGAGGGGACTGGTGAAGCGCCAGTCGCCGGTAAGCTGTGCCAGCAGTGCCCGGGCTGTGGGTGAGCCGCAGTGGATGCTCAGCGGGTACTGGCCGGTCCGGCGCTCGGTACGCCGCGTGTGGAGGTTCTTTCGTTGAGCGGCGCCACCGCCACCAAGCCGAGCCAGCGCCAGGTCCAGCAGTGCGCTGCCGCTGGCTTCGCCGCTCAGTGCGTAAGCCAGTCTGCTGTGGGGCGCCAGGCGCCGGATGGTGCTTTCGATGCGGCTCAGTTCCCGCTCAGGCATCAGCACTGCCAGCCGATTGCGCTGGAGCTTGTATGCGCTGCCGTCCTCATCGAGCGACAGCCGGAGGGCCTGGGCGAACCAGCGGAGCCGGAGCTGCCGTTCCTCCTCCGACGACTCATCAGCCGGTTGACTCAGGTCGGTGACGAGCAGAGCCATGGGGGTCCACTCCGGCAACTTCTCCTCCAGTGTCTGCCTCAGGCGCCCCGCCCAGAACAGACCGGTAAGCCAGTCCTGGCGTGCCTGACGGTTGAGTTCCTCGGTATAACCTGCGGCCTGCAGGGCATGCTGCAGCTGCTGTAGGAACAGGGCCACAGTCAGCTGCCAGGTGTCAGGGAAGCCGTAAACCATGAACCAGACCGGTTCGGGTGGTCCTACGTAAGTGCTGGCGAACGCACTGGTGCCGTTGGCCAGCTGAATCGTACCGGTCTGGACCAGTGCGTCGGCCGCCTGCTCGTGTTCACGGATCACCTGCAGGCTCGAGCCGCTGACCATCGTGCGCAGCAAGGCGGGTGCCAGAGTCAGGATCTCCTCGAAGGAGAGCTGGTCCAGCTGCTCCATCTGGGCCTTGATCTCAGTGCTCAGCAACAGCAATCTCTCGAAGTCAGGACTCGGATCAGGGGATTCGTTCACATCGCTCCTCTGCAACTGATACTCCAGACGGCTGTGGGGCAGACGCTCACGCGGCCGCCCCCACAGCAAGAGCGCTCAGAAGCGCAGCTGCACTCCACCGCCTATTGCTGCCAGCGCGTCACCGCTGCCGTCGAAGTACGGGCGGTAGCGGGCTTCAGCGTAGATACCGATATTTCGCGCCATCCGGTAGGACACACCGACGAACATCTCGGCGAACATGGCGGTACCGGTCTCCTCGAAGCTGGCTCCAAGGCCGAGGCCTGCGTAGCCGTCGACACTATCCATGCTAGCCCGGTACGTCAGCGCACCTGCAAGGCTGAACGGTACCTCCGAGAAGCCGAAGTCTGTACTTACTCTCGCCCCCAGGTTGCCGACTATCGAGTCATGACCGATGCCCACCTGGCCTACGAGGCCACCATCAGGAGCGCTTCCGTACAGTGCCAGCGAGATGTGGAACGCCGCACGTTCGGGCAGAAGGCTATCTTCCAGACGGCCAATGCGTTCCTCATGATCCTGCAGCTGTGCATCGGCTTGCCGCAGGCCGTTTTCAGTGGCAGTGACCCTGGCTTCCAGCAGTGCAAGACGCTCAGCGGCAGAGTCAAGCCGCATCTGCAGCTCCATGACCAGGTCAGCCACGTTGTCATTTGCTTCGAGCTCAGCTACCCGTGCCTGAAGGTCGCTGAGGTCAGCCGCCAGCTGCTCGCGTTGCGCGTCGGCCGCAGCCTGCTGTGTTTCAAGCTCAGTCAGGCGCGCGCGCAGGTCGCTGGTGTCACTGTCGGCTTCCATGGCTCCGAGTTGCTCCTCAAGCTGATTCAGGCGCATGTTTCCGTCCGCTGCAGTCGTCTCCAGCTCGGCGATCGCAAGCCACAAGTCGGTGGCGTCGAAGGCCTCAGGCGCGAGGTCAAGCGCGCCCAGAGCCTCCCACAGCTCCGCAAGTTCGTCCTCATGGCGATCGAGGGTCGCGGCTGCTTCTGCCAGTTGTCCGTCATGAGCTTCCATGAGATGCGTCAAGACGGTCAGGTCGGCCTGCAGCTGCTCTGCAGCCCTGCGCAGAATCAGAAGTTCATCGGGGTTGAAGCCGTGCAGGTCGAAAGAACTGATCAGCCGGGCGATGACCATTGCCATCTCTGCACGAGTTATGTCGTCCTGCCAGCCGAAGCTGCCGTCCGGGTAGCCGATGTAGATGCCACGGCTGACGAGCAGCTCTACCGCGTCATCCGCCCAGGCGGGTGCTTCAGCGAGAGCGCGGTTGACCTGTTCAGGTGTTGCGGGAGTGACGGGTACGACTGCCAGGCAGGCTCCTGACAGCAGACTTGCGGTAAGCAACGCAGCGATTTTCGTTCTCATGTGATTCAGTCCCTTCAGATGGCACCAGTCACCCTGGCCCGCATGTTGCGGACAGGATCGGCACAGTATGTGGGTGGGGGTGGCGGCGCTTGCGGGCTGTCCGCCACCCATGGTTCTCAGCTCAGCTGCTCAGGGGGTGAGCAGGTCCAGAACGGTGATTTCGTTGGCGCCCAGATCAAGTCCGAGTGCCGCGAACAGGTCACTGCCCAGCAGGCCAGCCAATAGTTCGTCCAGCGGGAGGAGCGTGGCCAGACCGGTGACATCATCAGTCAGGCCGAGCACGGTGTTGACGAGATCGGAAACAAGCTCCAGCAGTGGGCCTGCCACGTCTCCGATTTGGAGGCCGAGCACGCTCAGCTCGTTGAGACCGGCGCCCAGCTCCAGTTCCAGACTGTCGAGCAGATCGGTGACCTGACTGCCGACTGCTGCAGAGGAGACTTGCGCTGCCTGCGGGTAGGGGCCGGTGAGGGTGGTCGAGCTGGCCGCGAGGTCACGGCTGCTGTTGGCGCGTGCCAGAACGGCAACTTCTCCTTCGAGCGACAGCACTTCACCGACAAGCACTACCTCGGCGCCAAGATCCAGATCCACCGTGGCGATCTTGCCGAAGGCGGCTTCCGGCAGCGCGGAACGGTTGCGGTCGAAGAAGGTGGCATGATTCAGTTCGCCGAGGTGCAGGCTGACGAGGGAACCGCCACTGTTCACGGTGACGCTTGGCGCATCGAGATCGATCGCGCTTACATAACCGTCGAATGAGCCGACTTCAGCGAACAGGCTGAGCTCCGTAAGGTTGAGGTTGACTTCTCCTGTTAGCGTCGCAACGCCCAGTTCCCCCAGGATGGTCAGCAATGTGTCCAGCAGGCCGCTGATCAGGCCACCGGCATCCGATTCGGCATCCAGACTGACGTTCACTCCCAGGCCGGTAAGTTCAAGGGCCAGGCGCACTCCGGCGCTGCGGAAGCCCGCTTGGGTGGGACCCAGTTGGTCTTCGGCGGCGAAGGTGATGACGGGAGGTTCGACGACCTGCAGCCACAGTCGGGCGATTGCGTCGTCACTGAGGTTGGTGCCAAGTGCGCTGTCCACGCCGAGTAGGTCGAGCAAGCCACCCAGCGGGCCGTCCACCAGGCCGATCTCCACCGGCTGTGGTGTGCCTGCGACGTTCTGGGCATTGAACAGCTGTACGAGAAGCGTCATGAGATCCAGGACGTTCAGATCGACCTCGTGCAAAGCCACGATGTCAGCGGTGTTAATGTCCAGCAGCTCGCCGAGATCCAGCGGAAGAGACCCTGTTGGCAGCTCGCTGATGATCTCCTGCAGCGGGAGCTCCGCAGCCGTTCCGCTCACGAGAGTCAGCACGGAGCTCAGCACCTGTGACAGATCGACTGTTTCCAGCAGGACAGCCTCAGGTCCGGTTACGCCAAGGTCAATCGCCAGCAGGTCAAGCAGCCCGAAAAGGTTCACGTCAGCCTGCAGGAGACTGTCGTTGCTGAGGACTGAGAGGTCCGCGTCGCTGCCGAGCAGTCCGGCAAGCAGAGGTGCGAGCAATGAGCGTTCATCCTGGTTCAGCTGCACGAGGGTGGACCCGGTACGGACCACCACGGTTGGTACGGTGATCCAGTCACGGCCGACAGTCACCCAGAGTACCTGCAGGTCCTGGGTGCCGTCCTCACTGATTGCCAGAAGCACTGCAGGGAAGCGTCCCTCAGCTGCGTATACATGGTTCTTGCTGCCCGAGTCCGTACTGGAGGTCGGCGTGCTGCCGTCACCGTAGAACAGCCATACGTCGGCAGGTGCGCTCACGCTCCAGCTGAAGCTGACGTCGAGCGGGGCTTCACCGGAGCGGGGATTCGCCTCGAACGCGGTGATGAGTGGGCTGGTTTCGTCAGAGCCGTCTTCTACCCGGACAATGACCGTGGTGTATGCCAAGCCACCAGCCTCGTCGGTGACGAGCAGCATCGCCTGGTAGATGCCTGGCGCACCGTAGCGGTAACTGGCGGTACCGGTCGCGCAGTCTGCCAGTTCGCGGGGCTCGCTGCCGTCACCGAAGTCAATCAGGCAGGTAAGGCTGCCGCTGCCACCGCTCACCTCGAAACTGAAGCTCACCTCCAGCGGAGCTGGACCGGTATCGGGATCGGCAGTGAAACCACCGATTTCCGGCTGCCCGCCCGGCGGAGCACTGGCAGTGACCGCGATGCTGACGCTCCGGCTCAGGCTGCTGCCGTCCCGAAGGGTGGCGTTCAACACGGCCGTGTGCGTACCTTCGCTCGTGTAAGTGTGGGTGACGCTGCCTACCAGGTCACTGCTACTCGTGCTGCTGCCGTCACCGAAGTCGAGGCTGATGTCACTCAGCTGCGAATCCGGATCGGTTATGACCCAGTAGAAAATTGTCTCAAGCGGAGCTTGTCCGGTGACCGGATCAGCTATGAACGCCGCAACCGCAGGGAGCTGCGGCTCAGGCTCAGGCTCATCACCGGCTGTGCCGACCCGGACGGTCACCGTCCGCTGGCTCTGCCCGTTGGAGTTGGTAGCAGTCAGGGTATAAACGGTTGTTTCGTCGGGCTGCACGCTGGTGCTGGAATCGTGGCTGACAGTACCGATGCCTTGGTTAATGGACACCGTGTCGGCGCCGGCCACAGCCCAGCGCAGGGTGGCGGTGTCACCCGGCTCGACCGTCGCCGGGCTCGCCGTAAAGAACGCGATGAGCGGAGGGCTGGAGGGATCTTCGCGTACGTGGATTGTCACGGAGCGGCTGACACTACCCTCACTGTTCGCGGCCCGCAATGTGTAGGTCGTAGTGCTCGTCGGCTGAACCGTCTCACTGCCTTCGCTTCCCACGGTGCCGATGTCAGGGGAGATCGTGATCTCATGCGCACCCTCAACCGACCAGCTGAGCGTGCTGGCAGAACCAGCATCGATCGCTTCAGGGCTGGCCGAGAAAGCCGCGATGAGAGGCAGGCCGTTTCCAGCGTCACTGCCTACCTGGACGGTGACCGTAGCGGTCAGTGAACCGTATTGGTTGGCAGCCGTGAGCGTGTAACGGGTCGTTGAATCCGGACTGACGACGCGACTGCCGACCGCCTGGGGTACGGTGCCCAGTTCAGGTGTGATGCTGATCGTATCCGCGCCGACGACGTGCCAGCTCAGTACACTGGTCTCTCCGGACTCGATCTGTTCCGGTTCTGCGGTGAAGCTGGCGATGAGTGGCGGAGAATCCTCTTGGCGCACCTGCACCGTCGCGGTAGCCGTGGACTCCCCGCGTGCGTTGCTTGCTGAGAGTTCGTACTCAGTCGTCTGCCCGGGACTGACGGTACGGCTGCCGGTGGCTTCCACCTCGTTTCCGTCCAGCAGCACTGTGTCAGCGCCGGCCACTTCCCAGCTCAGGACACTGCTTTCCCCGGCAGTGATCGCCTCCGGTGCGGCTGCGAACGACCTGATC
>CAZBBU010000022.1:2763-12168 GCA_964489965.1 uncultured bacterium | reverse complement strand
ACCGTGTCAACCGCCCGCAAGCCGGTGGCCGCATCCTCGAATATCACTTCCAGCGTCCGGTTGTCGCGGCAGAGGTGACGCGTTGACAGGGTCGTCACCGGAGTGTAGCTGCCCTGTTGAAAGGCCTGCCGGTCGCGTTCAACGCCGCCCGCCAGCAGTACCAGCTCTCCGCTCTGCGGTCCGTTCAGTGTCACGTCCACTACCAGGGCAATGTTCTCTCCCTCCAGGTAGCTTGAGGTGGAGGTCGGGTCAAGAATCACGAGGTCGAGCAGTCCGCAGTGCTGCCCCAGCAGCCGATTGCGCTGTAGCACACTGCCGCTGTACGCGGAGCTGAAGGCGGCTGCACACAGCACATCCCGGTCCGTCATCGCTGCTTCGTTGAACTGCAACTCCACACCGGCATAGCTGCGTGTCACGGTGCCATGGCTGCGGTCACCATCAAGGTCGAATCTGTCCCTGTTCGTGGAGTTCGCGGCACCGTCGGTGAAACCGTCACCGTTCAGGTCGAAGCGGCTGTAATCAAGGGTCGCAGCTGCAGAGTGGGCTGCCAGGATCTCCTCGATGTCGTCAGCATCGAACGTGCCGCTGTCATCAACGTCAAGCATCGCACTCAGTGCGGCTGTGCCACCCCCGGCGAGCACGGCGGCCAGGGCATCTATCACCGGCTGGGGCCCTTCGGGGTTGCAGTCACCGTAGGCGGAATTTCCGGGATCGACTTCCGCATAATCAGACCGGGCGGTATCACGCAGCAGCTCCGCAACCTGGGCACCCGAGAGCGAAGGGGCGAGTGACCAGACGAACGCCGCCAGGCCGGCAACCTGCGGTGTGGACATCGACGTTCCGTTCTTGGAAGCAGTGCCAGCGGCAGCGCCAGTATGCGACAGCACACCCGTGCCGATGGCCGAGATGTTCCCACCGGTCTGGGAGACGTAGCTGGCGCAGGTAGGTACCGGACGCGAAAGTCCGGTGGGTGTCCGTCTCGCGCGGTTCTCCACCACGAGGATGTTGTCCAGAGGTGCAAGCTTGAGTCCGAGCACGGGAACCAGGTCCGCGAGTGCCGCGTAAGTGAAGGCGCTGTTACCAACAGCGGGCCACCACTCGACATCACCCTTCGGGCACGTCTTCCCGGCCGCAACCACGGTGAGGCAACCTGTGTTGCCGGCAGAGGTGGCATGAACGAAGTGATCTTTCAGGTTGTTGATTCCGACCAGGATCACGTAGATGCTGGCCAGGCGATTCTTCGCTGCAGTGCTCACATTCGGTGGGTCAGCGAAGCCGATCGAGGTATTGATCACGATCCGGGCATCGGCATCGACTGCCACGATCTCGTTCATGACATGAACCAGCCGTTTCAACACTCGCAGTAAAGTCGCCCCGTTCTGCATGTCGATGGCCCTGACCCGCAGCGTTTCCGGGAAGATGCCGGTCACGTCCCCACGGTCATCGGTTGTGGGCGCCTCGTCGTGCGTGCCTGCGATTATGCCGAGCACATGGTAGCCATGTTCGTGCGCATTGCCAGTCGCGTAATCGGTACCTGTGGAATCAACCGCAAAGTCGGCGTTGGGTTCGCCATCACCGAAGAAATCGGCAATGAGCAACCATGGCGCCTCCCCTATCGCGGCACTGGCGTTCCAGGCCGCATGGGCCCGCACCGCATAGTGGTGCACCAGGGCGGCCGCATTGGCCACATCCGGTGTAGCCAGCGTCCCCAGGGCGGCGTCTCCCGCTACCGGCTCCCGCGGAGGTTCAACCAGCGACGTGGACCAGGCATCCGCTACTTTCCCGTGATCAAGCACGCGGGCCAGCAGCTCGTCGAGTGCGACCAGATCGCCCGGATCAGGCACCTCGATTATGAAGACCGTTGCGTTGCGCGTCATCGCCACTATTGTTCCCCTGACCTCAGTCAAGAGGCGATTCACATCCTCGACACTTGCGTCAGCCTCGAACAGCACGGCGATCTCGGTACGCAGGACGTTGCTGCCGGTCACCGGGTCACGCTCCACGTTTGCCGGGTTGAGTGACAGGGGCACCATGAAGTCAAAGGTCGTCTCTGCTGCCAGCGCTTCCGGCAGTCCGTCAAGCCGTATGCCTTCCTTGGCGACCGCGGTGATCACCACCGAATCGGTCTCGCTGGACCGTGAATCAGATACGGTCAGCGTGGCCACATACTGTCCGGGCCGATCAGCGATGAAGCTTGCACGGGCTGAGTGGGCATCCTGCAGGTCGGCCTGGCTGCCGTCCGGTACCGCCGTGAAGCTCCAGGAGAAGCTCGTGATCTGGCCAATGGAGGCACCACCATCAAGTACGACATTGGTGCCGACGGCCACCTCACGGTCCGGTCCGCCCTGCGCGGCAAGTGGTGATGGGCCGGTGGTGCTGCGGCAGGCTGCCAGAAGAATCAGCAGCGCAACGAGTGCGAGTGTCGTGGAACTTCTGCTCATTGCAACCTCCAATTGTCCAACTGGTGGATTATGCAGGCGCTGCGTCAAGGCGGCGTGAAAAGTGCCAGCTGGATGGGATCGCCTGCGTTGGCGCGGCCGGCGCCCGGCCTGCGGCTTCGGCAGGCTACTGCCCGCGGAAATGACGCGCGCTAGACTTGCACCGTGCCGAACCTGTGTGGATGCACAGACGCAAAGCCAGGACGTCCTTCGCTGTCGTACATGTTCGGGCCCGCAATCGTCCTCATCACCGCGTGGCTCTTCGTGCTTGCTTCAGCGCCGGTACTCGCGCAGCCCGTTCCGTATCTGAACGTGCCGGGTGGCACCGCCTGGCGGGCCGGCGATTTCGCAGACGCCTACAGCCAGGCCAGCACGGTTCAGACTGCAGAAGCCCAACTGTTGGCGTCGCGCGCCGCCACTGACCAGGCTGTGTTCCTCGCGGCCGACTCCACCGAGGCCCGGGAGTGGCTCGACCTGGCGATATCCGCCGCCCGGCGCAGCTTTGAACTGGAGCCGGAAGGGCCTTTGGCGGCAGTGGCCCTCATGGCTGAGGCCAGAGCCGCAGGCGAGGCAGGCTTCCACAGCGGAACTTTCGCCAAAGCCCAGCTGCCCGGCACGCTGAGAAGCCTGATGGAGCGTGCACTGGAACTGGATCCGGATAACGCAGACGCCCTCGTCGCCTACTCCGCCTGGCATTTCGCCCTCACGGAGATCAATGTCGGCTGGCTCTACGGTGCGGATCGCCAGCAGGTACTGCCGCTGGTTGAGCGTGGCATCGAAGCCGCTCCGGAGCAACTGAACCTGCGGGTAGAGTACGCCCGGATTCTGTTCGGACTCGGGCTGGACGCTCAGGGTCGTGAGCAGGCGGGCATAGCCCTGGAGTTGCCCGCTGTGACCGCCGCGGATGAGTACGAACAGGCGCGAGCGCGCGAGCTTCTGGCGTCGGATTAGCCGGCGACCAGCTCAGCGCACCCGCTCGACCAGCCGAGCCGCCAGCACCAGCGCCTGCTCACGTGTGATTCCTGCCAGCTCCGTCGCACCCTGGTGGTTAGTACTGGCCTGTGGGCTGAAGGCGTTGTCCTGCAGGTCGGCAATCACGCCGGTTGCCACCATGAAATAGACGCTCTCCCTGGCCCAGGGTGAGATCTGTCCGTCATCCTCGAGCACAGGAACGTCAGCGAACTCCAGTTCGTACTGGTCGTCAGTGGCGTAGGTCCAATCCTCGAACGTGATCTTCTTGACAACACGGGTAAGCATCGTGGCTGCCTGTTCGCGGTTCAGCGGCGCGTCAGGCTGGAACTCCGTGGCCGAGATGCCCACTGCCAGGTCCTCACTGAACGCCTTGAGTACTTCCACGTCATCAGTATCTTCGAACGGATCGGCACCCGGTTCAGCCGTTTCACCGGACAGGCTCTCGTAAACGCGCACGATGACGGCGGCGAACTCCGCACGGGTGATCGCCTGCGTCATGTCAGTGTTGAGCAGGACATCAGGAACCAGTCCCAGTTCATCGGCCAGGGCCAACTCCGCCGTGGCCCAGTGAGACGCCACACCCCAGATCCCACCGTCAGCGAAGTAGCTGAAGTTCGTATCCGGATTGCCTTCGCCGGCACTGAGGCTGATTGGGGCCGGCCGGATGGTCAGTCCGGCCGGCGTCACCGCAAAGGTGTAGCCCTCCACGTAACCTTCGTGCGAGGCGCGGAAAGCGTTCAGGCCTGCGATGACTTCGGCTCGGTATATGCCGTCTTCATCGGTGGTCACAACGTTGCGGGTACCCAGAACGCGGACCTCGGCACCCTTGAGCGGTTCTCCATCTGCTCCGAACACCCGGCCTTCGACCTGGCTTACGTATTCCGTCCGACTGTAGTTGACGAGCAGTTTCACGAAGTCGATGGCGAAGCCATCAGCCGTCTCGGTGACCTCATCAATGAACAGCGAGAGCCTCCCCGACGCCACTTCATCCAGGAATGATTCCGGCACCTCGATGGAGATGATCTGCACTACGGGCCCCGTCTGTTCAACCTGATTGATGATCTCGGAGATGAACGGCGCTGCACGGCCGTTCAGTGTGACAGTGAACTCGCTTCCCCACCGCAGTGCCTGAAAGTCGTCGATGACGATCTGCAGCAATGCGTTCCTCACCTGCAGTCCCGTCAGGTCGTACTCAATGTTGATGGGCCGGGTGTGCGCCGCATCATCATCTGCCTGCCAGGTCCTCGAGTAGCCATCCAGGATGGTTCCGCCCGTGTACGAACTGCCGAGCATGATGCGGTCCGTTCCGTCCGCGGCCCCGGCTGGCACCTCCCATGGCCAGTCGTGACGCCACTGCTCGGTTGCCGCGAACGGGTTGATGTTTCCCGGAAACCCGAAGCCGACGTTGTTGATGGAGCCGACCCGGACCATCAGTTCTGCTTCCGGGGTATCACGCATGGCGATGTACTCCGCGGTCCAGTCTCCGTTCGCGTCGTCGGTCTGTGCCCAGGCTGCAGTCGCCGTGATCAATACAGCCAGTATGGTCTGGAATCTCCAGTTTCGAGGATTCATGCGACTGCCCTCCTGATTGAGCTATGTAACCTCCACTATGCCACAAGCGCACGCAGGCGGGCTCTCTCAGGGCGAAGTATCGTTGCTGGCAGTCCCCGTAACGGATGGTTTTCCGGTTCTCAACGCCGGGACCGCCCTCCACCCCGCTGCGTGCCGCCTCGCTCCGGAGGTAACCGGCAGCGGCCACCTGGAAAACCTGGAACGGGTCATACTCACCGGCGCCTACTGGCGGCCATGGCGACAGACTTTCGTCCACGGCCAGTCGGCGGCCAGCCACTGTGCCACCGCTTCCGCCAGTGGAGCGTCAAGCTCCGCGTGATCTGCGCTCACCCAGGAGCGGACACCTGCCTCATAGCCAGGCTCGACGGTCGGATAGATGTACACGCAACCGATCACCACGCCCGCCTCATCCAGAACCGTGAACGTGAAGCCGGTCCGTGCCTTGAAGTCCCGCGCGTGGGCCAGCAGGTCTCTGTGATTCTCCGCGGCTGACATGCCCCGCTCCGGAGGCCAATCGCCATTCGGGAATCCCGCCGTGCTGCGGATGTGCTGGATGCTTGAGGTCCAGGCCTCGAGGTCAGCTTCGTTGTGCTCCGGACCCAGCGGTTCCAGTCGGAACCTGTCAGTGGCCATAGTTGCAGGCGGCTCGAAGTCTGCAGGAACGAACGGGTCAGCCGACATGGGGCACTCTAACCCTGTTGAATCCTGTGCCCGTCTGGCAACCGACGCCGTGAGTGTGCGCTTCCTGTTCGGGCTCGCCTTGTTGGCACCTACTGCGGGTGCACTCAGCCCAGGGTTCGTTCAGACGCGTCGGTTTATCCACACGATCAGGAAACTGCCCACCAGGAAAGCGGGCACGGCAACGAACCACAGCTCCAGGAACACGGTCAGGAGCAGGTTCACCGGAACCAGCACGAAGGCACCGCGCAGCTGGCTGGCGTTGTTCCAGCCGCCTTCGCCCACCAGTCCGACTGCACCGCCGACAACACCCGTGAAGATCACGTAGAGGATGAAGAAGACCAGTGAGCTGACCACCAGGTTGGCCTTGGGTCGCCTGATGAGTGGAGCCAGAACCCAGGTGGCGATGACGGCAGCCAGTGCGTAGGCCAGGGCATCCATCCAGACTTCGGGCGTCATGGCGCTGAACACGTTCAGTTGACGGCTGGCGATCTCGATGACGGCAAACACGGCAACCCCGATCACGGCCGCCACCAGAGCCTGGATCGGTTTCATGCTGCTGCCCCCGACAGACTGCGGATGTGCCGCACGCTCTCACGGACTCCGGTTTCGCCGGTGGATATCTCGAGGCAGGCGGTGCCGGAGAAGTCAGGCAGTCTTGCCAGCAGCTGACCGAAGTCCAGGTCACCGTTGCCGGTGTCCAGATGCTCGTCGTCGTGGCCGTGGTTGTTGTGCAGGTGCAGGTGGATGAGCCGGCCGGCCATGGACTCCAGGTAGCCGCCGATGAGTTCCTGTCCCGTGCGGGTGCCTTCGACGTGCGCGTGTCCGAAGTCGAGGCAGTTGTGCATGTCATGGCGTCCGGTCAGTGCCGCCAGCTGGTCCGGCCCCTGCACCACGCCGGTCGCGTCGAGGGCCAGGTTCTCGATGGCCAGCGGCACCGCGGGATCGGCGAGTTCCTGCAGCGACTGCTCAAGTGCGGCAGCGGCAAGCGCAGCGGCCTGAGGGTAAGGGACGTAGTTGTGCCCCGTATGCAGCACGCCGCACGTTGCACCGACCGCTGCACTGTATTCCAGGCCGGCCAGCGTCCGCTCCACTGCATTGCGTCGGGCAGCCGGTATGAGCGATGCCAGGTTCAGGTCCACGAAGCTGAGGTGCACTGTGCAACCAACGCCGGTGGCGGCGGTCAGTTCGCGCACACGCTGGACATCCTGAAGTTGCGGCATGACCTCCTGCAGGTCGTGGCTCAGCTCCACGAAATCAAGTTCGAGTTCAGCCGCCAGTCTGAACGCCGCATCGAGGTCCAGGATCCTGGCCGTGACCGGCGAGTAACCAAGCCGCATCACTGCAGCGCCTCTGCCCTGCTCTGGGCATCCTCGAGCACCTGCATCACGTCCTGTCCTCCGCGGACGGCACGGTCAAGTGCCTCGTCCAGAATGCCGCGCCACGCGTTGAAGGTACCGATGCGGGGACGCGGAACCGCAATCTCCAGCTGGCTGAGCGCCGCGGCGCGGTTCGGATCCTCGGCATAGAAATCTTCCAGCAGCGGCAGTGCCGCGCGTCGCACAGGGATGTAATACGAGTCGCGGACCCAGCTGGCCAGGTTCTCGGGTTCCATCAGGTACTGCCAGAACGCGAATGCTCCTGCCTTCTGCTCGTCCGTTGAACCGCGCAGCACCGCCAGCTGAGCGCCGCCCAGCGGTACACTTCCACCTTCACTCATGGGCAATGGTGCGGCGACGATTGTGAAGCCGATGGAGAAGCGTCGTACATCCGGCCAGTTGGCGATGCTGGCGAAAGTCATCTGGGTGCGGGTGCGAACGAAGGTCAGGATTGCGGCCGTGCTTTCGGTGTTGGAGTAATAGGTGAGGTGCCCGTCCTGTTCCATCTCCTGCAGCAGACGAAGCGCAGCCACCACCTCATCGCTGAGGAAGTTCGGATCGCCATCAGGCGTCACGAGCGATCCACCTGTCGTGCGCACGATCATCTCCAGCAACCAGGAGTCGCCAACAAATGCGGCTCCCTGGCCCTGTCGGTTCGTAAGTTGAGCGGCAGCGGCCCTGAATTCCTCCCACGTCTGTGGCGCTTCAATGCCCGCGCGCTCCAAGGAATCGGCGTTGTAGTACATGACCGGCGTGGAGCTGTTCCACGGCAGGCCGTAACGGCCACCATCGAGTTCGCCGTACTGCCACAGGCCCGGGTAGAAGTCATTCACGAACTCCTCGGGCAGGCTGTTGACCTCTTCAGTCAGGTCCAGCAGTGCGCCGTCACTGACCAGTTGTGGCCAGAAGGCGATTTCGGCCTGGAACAGTACCGGTGCGGCACCGGTTCCGAACGCTGCGGCCAGGCGCGTCTGCGCTTCCGCGTAGCCACCCACGTACCGGGCGTCAATGACGTAATCGGCCTGACTCGCGTTGAAGCCGGCAGCCAGGCTGTCCACCATCTCCTGTGCCCCTTCCATCGAGTGCCAGAACGTGACGGTGGTCTGCGCCTGTGCGAACGCACCAAGCAGCAGGACCGCGACGATTGGAAGTTTCCTTATCTTCATCGGCTTGACTCCTATCTGAATCCGGCTTCGAACACCTGAATGATACGTTTCTCGAAGATGATGTAGAGCACCATGACCGGCAGGCTGGCCACCAGCGCCGCGGCACCGAGCAGGCCCCATTCGAACGGCTGGGCACGCAGCAGCTCCACCAGGAACGCCTGGACCGTCCAGAGTGACTCGCCGGTGACGACCCGCGGATACAGCACCAGGTTCCAGTGGGACGCGAACACGAGTACGGATGTCGCCACCAGTTCCGGCCGCAGCATCGGCGCTATGACTCTGCCCAGGATGGTCAGTTCGGACGCTCCATCCATACGGGCTGCTTCAACGGTTTCCCATGGCAGTCGCCTGACGCCCTGCAGCAGCAGGAATACCGCCATCGGGCTCGCCAGGAACGGCAGGGTGAGCGCGCCGATAGTGTCCAGAAGCCCCAGCCCGTACAGCTGCCGGTAAAGCGGCACGAGCAGAAGCTCGGTCGGCAGTGCCAGGAGCGCGAGGATCAGTCCCTGAATCTGAAGTCCGTTGCGGATGGCGTAGGCGGCACCGAGGCCGATGGTCGCCTGGGCGATCACGACAAGGCTGGTGGCTATAGCGCTCACACCCATAGCCCGCCACAGACCACTCCCGGGCAACGCCAGGAAGTTCTCCAGACTGAAGCCGAAGGTCGCCAGGTTCGCCCGGACCACTGCCTCCGCCGGCAGGAACGCTGCGAAGACGAGCCAGATGAGCGGTACGGCCACGAAGACGCAGAAGACCACGGTCACGATTCGCATGGCGATCATGCGCCCGCTCCGGTGACGTTGCGTCGGGCCATGATGCGTGCCTGCAGTACGGCGACCACCAGGGTGATGATGAGCACGAGCACCGTAAGCGCAGCACCATAGCCGAGGTCGAATCGCTCGAACGCCGTCTCGTACAGGTAATAGCCGATCACCCTGGTGGAACCGTACGGCCCGCCACGAGTAAGCAGGTAGACGGCGGTATAGGACTGGATAGCGAACACCGTGCCGATCACGGTGAGGAAGATCATCACGGGCCGCAGGAGCGGCAATGTTATGTAGCGCCGCACCTGGCCTTCGTGTGCACCGTCGATCCGGGCAGCCTCCCTGACGTCGGCCGGTATGCCCCGAAGGCCGGCGGAGGCGACCAGCACCCCGTAGCCCGTCTGCTGCCACAGGGTGAAGAGGATTATGTACGCCA
>CAZBBU010000022.1:0-2663 GCA_964489965.1 uncultured bacterium | reverse complement strand
ACCAGCACCCCGTAGCCCGTCTGCTGCCACAGGGTGAAGAGGATTATGTACGCCATGCCTGCCGCAGGACTGCTGTTATAGGTCAAGGCGATACCGGTCAGCTCGAACACCAGTCCGAAATCGGGATTGTACAGCAGGAACCAGGCGATTGCCGACCCGGCAACGGTGACTATGCCGGGTGCGAAGAGCAGCGCCTTGATGAACCGTTCCGCTTTGGTGTCTTCGATGGCCCAGGCAATGACGGTGGAGAGCAGCAGGAAGAGCGGAACCGTGATCAGGGCGAAGAGGGCCGTCACACCAAGGGACTGCCACAGCTGCTGGTCGCTGAAGATGCGGATGAAGTTGTCGAAGCCGACGGACGCCGGTTCCGATGTGCCGCTCCAGCGCCAGGTGGCGTAGCGAACCACGTTCAGGAGCGGCCAGATGCTGAAGAGTCCGAACACGATCATGGCGGGCAGCGCCATGACAAGCGCCATGTGTCGCGCCCTCAAGCCGATGCCCCTCGTTTGTAGGCTGCAGTGATCCGGTTTCTGGCCGTCACGGTTCCCCATAGTACCGACCATGTGTCAGGTAGGCTTCAGCTGTGGGTACTGAGGCTGGGAGAACCGTTGCCAAGTGGCCTTTAAGGATGACGGGACGAGCCGACCCTGGATCAGCGCTGAACTGAGTTGTAACCGCCAACCCCGGTCATTGCCGAGCCGTCCCCGGAGTCGCTGCGCCGGATGACTGAGAACGTGCCATCCGTCTCAAGTACCAGTGCCTCTAAGTCGTCCAGCGTGCCCACGCCGAAACTGCGTGCAGCGTCAAGCAGCTCGTCAATCGTCACGCGTTCGGCTTTCATCGCCTGTTCCAGCACGCGGCCCCGGAAGAGCAGCAAGGCAGGTTCCGACTTGACCAGGCGGCGGACAGTCGGAGACCTGACCGACAGCCATGTGATCAGGAACTGAAGGGCAAGCAATACGACGAAAGCCAGCACACCTTCCGCCAGCGCAACGTCCTGCGAGAGCAGGATCGTCGCCAGGATGGAGCCCAGGGCGATGGTGACCACAAAGTCGAAGGCGTTCAGCTTGGCCAGAGCACGCTTCCCGGACGTGCGCAAGAGAACAATCAGGGCCGCGTAGGCCAGGACGCCGACTACTGCGACGCGCAGCAGGCCCTGCCAATCATCAAAGAACATGCCTGTCCCAGACCCTTCCGACGCGCCAGAACGCCGGGCACGCCTCCCCTACAGTAAGGAGTCGAAAGCAGTGCCTTTGTGGGTGCGGTTGCTGTCGGCACCCAGACCGTCCGCATGTAGGCTGGACACCTCGGGTCCGGGTGCCAACCCACCCCCGAGGATGCCGCGCGGTTCAGGCGCTACTATCACGCTGCGTACGGGGACGCCGAAGCGCCGTAGGCGGGCTGGGGCGAACACCCGTCAGCCTCGCGGCAACAGTTACCCCAGGTCTGCCGCCACCTCGCTACGGACCCATTCGAAGAAGAAAGGACTGTCGAAAACGACCCGCTCAGCGTCTTTGGCCAGCAGACCACGCTCGGTCAGTACCTCCACTGCCTTGTGTATGGAAGAGCTGCCAGGGAGCGCATACTGGTCACGAACTTCGGCAGAGTAAAGTTGCTCGACACCCAACGCCACGACGCGCAGCACGTCCTGTTGCTGGCCGGACAGGCTGTTCCACAGACTGCGCAACAGCGGCATTTCGCCGCGCACCACGTCGCTCAGTGCCAGGCTTACGTCCTCCAACCCGACCTTGCGTTTGGCTGCGAGCCCCCGGAAGTAGAGCTGACGGGCCACCTGGATCACGTCCTGCGTGCGAGGGCCAGCGAGCCGGAGAAGCTCCGCGCCGACACCGGGCTCCACGCCGCTACCCCTGGCCAGTCGCTCTTCGAGCCAGTTCGCAAACACATGCTCCTCTATCGGGCCCAGCGGCAACAGATCGAACATCTTGTAGAACGCACGCTTTGGTCCGATCAGGTCGTGAATCAGCGCTTCCTGCGAGCCGGCACAGATGAATGCAAGGTCGCCGTGTCGCTGTATCACATCGCGGAGATGCCACTCCGAGCTCTCACCTGCGAAGTTCCCGATGGCCTGGAACTCATCCAGGACGACCGCCACGGGCCGCTGCGTGTCCTTGCCAATCTGGCTCAGGCGTGAGATCACGCCCTCGAATGCCCGTTGGCGCTCATCTTCCAAGGCGGTGCGCCGATCCAGTCCGAAAGTGATGGCGGGCGGGCCGCCATGTTCATCCAGCTTTACCGTCACCCTTGGAGCGAGGCCACCGAGCAGGTCCTCGAGCCTCAGTTTCAGCCAACGCGTCTCCGTGTACAGCGAGCGCAGGAGGCGGGTGGCGACGTCGTAAAGGTTCGTGGCGGTAGATATGTCAACACCGACGATGACCGGCTTCGGCTGGCTAAGATGCGCCAGATCGGCCGCGTTGGTTATCGTCGAGCTCTTGCCCATGCGCCTCGGTCCGTACACAAGGAGGGACGAGCCGGAGAGCATGGCTTCCCTGATCCGGGCAACTTCATCCTCCCGATCAGCGAAGTGATAGCCGGTCACGTGCTCGCCTATGCGAAACGGATTGTCGCCGGCATTCGGCATGCACTCCCCTTTCCACCGACTGGTGATTCACTGAAAGGTAAGTCACTCTTCGGTGAAGTCAGTT
>CAZBBU010000021.1:0-12473 GCA_964489965.1 uncultured bacterium | reverse complement strand
AGGCACCGGGCGACGAGCCTGCATCCACTTATCACCCCTACCAGTTCCAGGTGCCCGCTGGCGCCAGCAGCGTCCTGATAACGCTGGATGCGTTGGGCGTGCTGGACCTGGCAGCCAAAGCCGGATCACCGATCAATTCCTACGCCGAGATCGAGGAAGGCGGTGATTGGCACTACTGGATGTGGGCCGAAGAGACCGGTGGGATGGTGCAGATCAACATCGCCGCTCCGCAGGCAGGTCTCTGGTACCTTGACGTGATCAATTACGGTAACCAGAACGCGGATGGCCGCTACACGATCAGGGTCGATGCATTCTGAGCTGAGCAGGGTCAGCAGATGGTTGATCGCAGGGGCAGCAGTCTTGCTGCCCCTGCTGACCGCTGCGCAGGAGTTGCCGCGCGAGGCGAGGCTTACGGCGCTGCAGGCCGTGGTGCAGGTGACTGCCTTCGACCAGGAGCGAGGCATCTGGACCGACCTGACTGGCTCGGGCAGCATCATCAGCCCCAGCGGTCTGGTGCTGACCAACTATCACGTGATCGGTTTCAACGATGAGCGGAGCAACTACCCGCAGGCGGGCATATTCCAGACTGACGTCGACCGGCCCTACGCTGCGCCGGAGCTGCGCTGGTGGGCTGATTACGTGGCCGGTGACCCGAACATGGATCTGGCGCTGCTGCGGATAACCGCGAATGCGGACGGCACGCCCTTCCAGCCGGAACAGGGGCTGGCCTCACTGGAGCTGGCCGACTCCAACCTGCTCCTGCCGGGCGACTTGCTTACCGTGGTGGGTTACCCGGGAATCTCCGGTTCCACCATCACCTTCACCCAGGGCATCATGAGCGGCTGGCTGGGCGAGGACGCGGAGGAAGGCGGACAGAACTGGGTCAAGACTGACGCCAAGATCACCCGGGGCAACTCGGGCGGAGCCGCACTCAATTCCCGCGGCCAGCTCGTGGCGGTCCCCACTTCCGGCAACCACCTGATGGACGAGGGTGACATATACGAGGAACAGTTGTACGCACGTCCGCTGGCCCTGGCATGGCCCATGCTGGCGGCTGTCGCTGACGAGGTCAGCTGGGCGCCCGGTCAGAGGCCGAGCCCAGAGGCATTCGCGGCGGCGGGCGAACCCTGGCAGCCGGTCACGGGTGAGGCCGTGCCTGCCGGCAACATCGGTCCGTTGCAGCCAGGTCAGACCGTCTCCGGAATCATCGCCGGTGGCGCGGAAGGCGAGCTCGTCTGGCACACCTACACGCTCCAGGTGGATCAGGTACCAGCTACGGTCCGGGTACAGGCGAGTTCCGTTGATGATGTGGACCTGGCAGCGGGGCTCAATGGCCCCATCCCCTCGTACAACGGCGGCGATGCCGATTTCATGGACTTCACGCTGGAGAACCGGCCGGAGCTGGTCTTCGACGTGCTGGAACCGACACTCGTGCATGTGGATGTGGTGAACGCCTGGGGCTACCCGCTGGCGTATGACCTTGTGGCCAACATCGGGCCGCTGGAACGTACTGCTGACGGCTACCCCGCACCGATCCAGCAGGGGCACCGGGGCAGGCTCGAGCCCGGCATCACGGTCAGCTCCAACCTGGAGCTGGGAGCTGCCGGCAGCACCGGCTGGCACACTTACGTGATCGAGGTTCCGCAGCACGTCAGCAGCGTCACCTTCACCCTGCAGCCCGAGTCGGTGCTGGGCCTGGCCGTCAAACCGGGCAGTGACATCCTGGGTTACGACCTTCCCGAGGACGGCGGTGACACCACCGCGGTGCAGATGGACGGAGCGCCGGGTGAACCGATATTGCTGCGTGTCGATTCACCGCAGACGGGCCTGTGGTTCATCGACGTATTCAACTGGGCCGGTCGCGCCCTGGACGGACGTTACCAGCTGACCGTTGACTTCAAGCGGGTCCAGCGCGGCAACTGAATTGCGGCGTAGCAACGCGGCTTGCAAGTTGCTGAAAGGTCCCGCTATAATAGTCCACTTGGCGGCCTGTTCCGCGCAGCAGCGGGTCAGGAGTGTTCACGGAGAAGACCATCAAGGCATGGTCCCGGCCTTCAGCAGGCGGGTGCTCCGGACCAGCTGACTCACGGAGGTAGAGAAGATGTTTGCAGTAATCAAGACCGGTGGCAAGCAGTACCGGGTTAGCCAGGGTGACGTCTTGGACGTTGAACTGGTGGGCGCCGAACCGGGCCAGGTTGTAGAGCTCCCCGTCCTCATGATCGGCAGTGATGAGGTCAAGGTCGGCAGCCCCTTCGTTGACGGTGCCACCGTCAAGGCTGAGGTTGTGGAGCACGGCCGTCACAAGAAGGTCCACGTTTACAAGTTCAAGGCCAAGAGTAACTACCGTCGTCACAACGGTCATCGCCAGCCTTTCACCAGGGTTCGCATCACCGAGATTGTCGCCTGACGGCGTCGAGCTAAGGAGCATTTGATATGGCACACAAGAAAGGCGCGGGCAGTTCCAAGAACGGTCGCGATTCCCAGTCCAAGAGGCTCGGAGTCAAGCGGTTCGACGGCCAGATGGTCACCGCCGGCTCGATTCTGGTCCGGCAGCGTGGCGCCAAGTTCAAGCCGGGCCGCAACGTTGACAGCGGACGTGACTTCACCCTGTTCGCCCTGCGTGACGGGCTCGTGCGCTTCCACAACAAGGGAGCAGGCGGCCGTTTCATCAGCATCGAACAGGTCGATCAGCAGGCGACTTCTGCCGACTGAACGGATTTCAAGCAGCAGCAATCCAGGCGGCGCGGCCAGATCAGGCCGCGCTCTCTTGTCTGGGTACGCAGCGAGGGCGTAAGAGTGGCATTCCGCGACGTAATCGAAATCAGGGTGCAGGCGGGCAAAGGCGGCGATGGCGGCCTGTCGTTCCTGCGGCTGAAGTACATGCCACGCGGCGGCCCTGACGGCGGCCATGGCGGTGACGGCGGCAGCGTGTGGCTGGAAGCCGTTGATGACACCAGCAGCCTGCTGAGAATGGTGCCGCGCCACCTGCATCGCGCCGGCACCGGCGGTCAGGGGGAAGGCCGCAACCGGGCGGGACGCAAGGGCGAGGACCTGGTCCTGCAGCTTCCCGTGGGTACCACCGCAGTGGATCTGGACAGCGGTGAAGTCGTGGCGGACCTGACCACGGTCGGTCAACGGCAGCTCGTGGCCCGTGGTGGCGAGGGCGGCCGCGGCAACGCTTCGTTCGCCAGCTCCACGAGACGCATCCCGCGTTTCGCCGAGCTGGGCACGCCCGGTGAGCAGCGCAACCTGCGGCTGGAGCTTCGCACCATCGCAGACGTGGGCCTGGTCGGTTTTCCCAACGCCGGCAAGTCCAGCCTGCTGGCGGCCCTGTCCAACGCACGGCCTGAGATCGCCGCCTACCCGTTCACCACGCTGTCCCCAAACCTGGGCGTTGTCAATCTGGGACACGAACGCTTCACCATGGCGGACATCCCCGGCATCATCGAGGACGCGCACCTGGGCAAGGGGCTGGGACTTGAGTTCCTGCGGCACATATCCCGTACGCGCTTCCTCCTCTTCGTGCTCGACATCGCCGAGGATCCGGCTGCCAACTTCCGCTCACTCAGGGCGGAGCTCGAGGCATTCGATCCCGACCTGCTTGACGTGCCGGCCGCCATCGTGCTGAACAAGACTGACCTGGCCTCGGCAGACGAGGTCAGCGCGGCAGAGCGGGAGCTGACGGAGTTCGGCCTGCCGGTCCTGGCGGTCTCGGCGCTGGAAGGCGGCGGCATCGAGGACCTGCGCAGCACCATCTTCAGCCTGCTTCCGGAGAAGCCGCAGCTGCCCGAGCGCAAGGTGGTCCGGATCGGCACTCCCAGCGAGGGGATCAACGTCAGGCACACCCCGGAAGGCTGGCTGGTCACCGGTCAGGAGCTGGAACGTCTGGTCGCCCGCTTTGACCCCAGCAACCGTGAGGCGGTCGCTTACCTCGCACACCATTTCCGCAAGATGGGCCTGAACCGCGCCCTCAAGGAAGCCGGCGCCAGGGACGGCGATGACGTGTACCTGGGTGACGCGGTTTTCGAGTATTTTGACGAGACTGCGGTTGAGGTGGAAGACCCCTCGGAGCCGCCGGACACGGACGACGGCCTGGATTTTGATGAAGGCGACCCCGACACCAACTGAATCACTGCCGGGACCGTGCACCCGGCCCAGCATCGCTCCCTGGTGCCAGCGGGTCAGGGAGGTGCTCAGTCCTGACCGCTTCAATCACGTGATCCGGGTTGCCGTCCTGGCGGAACAGATCGCGCGGGCCAACGGCTTCAGCGAGGCGGAGGTAAGGGCCACGCTGCTGGCCGCCGTCCTTCATGACGCGGCTCGCGAACTGCCACCTGAACAGCTGTTGCGCCTGGCCCCGCCGCGCGCGCAGATCGAGGCTGAGCATCCACTCACGGTTCATGGGCGGGCCAGTCGTAGAATGGCCGAGTTGTGGGGAGTGGAGGACGAATCGGTGCTGGCAGCCATTGAAGGTCACGTATTTGGGGTGGAAGATTCAAACAGGGTGGGCGTGGCAGTCTATATTGCGGATGTGTCCGAACCCGGTCGCAACGTGAACGCCGAGATACGCGAACTGGCCCTGACCGACCTGCAGGAAGCCTACCGCGCGGCTGTGCGGGCCAAGGTGCACTATCTCCGCTCGGTCAACAAGCCGGTACACCCGGACACCCTGAGCGTGTATGAGGCACTCGGCCCTGCTTCCTAGTTCCCGGGTGCTGCAGGTCGTCGGAGTGCTGATAGCACTCGTTGGCCTGTTGGGTTTCTGGTGGCCCCGCGAGCCCGAACGCATGGTGCGGACCGTGGCCCAGCAGGGCCTGGTCAACCCGGGCGGCGAGGACTTCCAGCTCAGCTTCGTGGTTGCCGGGCGTGACTTTGACATCACCAGCTACGCAAGTGACTGCCAGTGGATCGGTGGCGAATGCGTCCGTTCCCGCCAGGGCACCTTCGTGCCCAGCAACCGCACTGACACGATTCTTTACGTGAACATCGTGGGGGACCAGATCAGCGTCGTTGCCATCCCACGTGACCTCTACCTGCACGACTGGCAGACCAAGATAAACGCCATGCTGCTCTACCGCGGGCCCGACGGCCTGCGGGAGGCCGTGCAGGACATCCTGGGCGTGCCGGTCGACTACTACGCAATAATTGACGTGAACATATTCGAGAGAATCGTGGACGCTCTGGGTGGGATCGACGTCAACGTGCCCTACCGCATGTATTACCGGGACAGCGCCGCTGGCCTGCTGATCGACCTTGAGCCCGGGCCCCAGCACCTGGATGGGGCGGAGACAGCCGGCTTCGTGCGGTTCCGGGCAACCGCACGGGGTGACATCGACCGGATGGACAACGTCAAACTCGTGGTCTATGCGGTGCTGCAGCGGGTCAAGGAGCTGAACGTGCGCGCGGCGGGCGCCGTGCCTCAGCTGCTGGACGCCTACTTCGAACAGGTGGACACCAACATCAATCTTGCGGTCCTTACCAGGCTGTTGCCAAGACTCGGCAACCTGCAGCTGTCTGCGATTGCTACCCTGCCCGTAACTGCGTCTTACCGGCATCCTCAAGCCGGCGATGTGGTTGATTACGACCCGCAGCAGGTCGAGCAGTTCCTGGCGGACCTGTTCGGCGGCACGGCCCGCAGTTTCGCCTCGGTGCCTGACCTGACTCTGCTGGTCACCAACCGCAGTGGCGCTGACGGACTGGAGGAGTGGATGAAGAACAGGCTTGTGGCACTCGGCATGGCAGAGGACGCCATACTGGTCCGCACCGGTGACCCGGATCCGAACCCCACGCGCCTGCTGGCCACTGCCGCCAGCTGGGACCAGACCGACTACTTCACCGGGCTGCTTGCGGCGGGCAGGCAGCAGATTGACAGACTGCCGGCGCCTGACGGCACCAGCATCGACCTCGAACTCGTTCTGGGCGCGGATGCCCGTACAATGGCCGGCTGGGCGGATGCCCTGCCTGCCGGCAACCTGGCCGCACCAGCAGAATCACAGACTGACATTCAGAATCCGGGAGAAGATTTTTGAAATACGAAGAAATGGTGCAGCAAATCGTGAACACGCTTGACGACCGCAGGGCCAAGGACATCACGGTCCTGGATCTGAGTGAGGTCTCGGAATCGCTCGATTACTTCATCGTGGCCACCGGTGAATCAACCCTTCAGCTCAAGGCGCTTGAAGAGTCCGTGCGTGAACAGCTGAAGTCACAGGGTGAACTGCCCCGTGGAGTGGAAGGACCATCAGACCGCTGGATTCTCATTGACTACGGCGCGGTCATCGTGCACCTCATGAGCCGCGAGGCGCGTTCGTTCTACGACCTGGAAGGCCTGTGGGCCGATGCAAGGCAGGTTGAAATCACCCCGGCCTGAGGAACGGCCGCCCGCGCGCCACTGGGCGGAGCGGCTTGCCCGCTGCCACCTGGAGGCACTCGGCATGACTTTCCTTTCCGCCAATCACAGCGAAAGGCGCGGCGAGATCGACCTGGTCATGCGCGATGGCAGGACCGTGGTGTTCGTGGAGGTCAGGCAACGCCAGCGCGATGACTTCGGCACCGCCGCCGAATCACTCGGCCAGGCCAAGCTGGCCCGCCTGCGCCGCACGGCCCGGCTGTACCTGTTGCGCAGCTTCGGAACTGAGGAGCTGGACTGCCGCATTGACGCCGTGCTGCTCAGCGGTCCGCAGAACGCATTCAGGCTGCAGCACCTCAAGGGGGTAGGCTGAGCCATGCGAGTGAAGATCTGCGGCATCACCAACGTTGACGACGCGTTGCTGGCCCAGGGGCACGGCGCCTCGGCCATCGGCCTCATATTCGCTGAAGGCTCGAGGCGCCGTGTGAGTCTGGACGTTGCCCGTGAGGTGATGGCGGCCACCGGACCGTTTCTGACCCGCGTGGGCGTGTTCCGGGACCAGCCGCTGGAATACGTGCTGCGGACGGCCGCTGAACTGCGCCTGGAGGCCGTGCAGCTGCATGGCAGTGAGGACCCCGCCTTCGTTGCCGAAGCAGCCAGACACGTCCAGGTGATCAAGGCCCTGGGCTTTGAAGCGGGCATGCAGCCGTCTGACCTGGAGGCCTGGCCGGCTGACTTCATACTGCTGGATGCACCCGTGCCCGGGTCGGGCGTGACGTTTGACTGGGACGCCGCCCGCAACCTGGCGGGCTACCCGAGCCTGATTCTGGCTGGTGGTCTGCGGCCCGGAAACGTAGCGGAAGCCATTCGCATCTTCCGCCCCGCGGGAGTGGATGTGGCCAGTGGCGTGGAGGCGAGTGCGGGCAGGAAATCTCCGTCCCTTGTACGGAGCTTCATGGCTGCGACACTGGTCCCGAAACAGGTATCCACAGGCACGGACGCGTACTGATGGGCACAATCAGAAAATCCCCGGAATTATCCACAGTTATCCACAGTTGGCGGTCGGCCTGTGGACAACTCGGGAGACCGTGCTCTCATCGGTCTTCATCTTCGGAGCCGCGTCCAGAACGCATTTCCCGTGATTTTTCGGCTTCTCCGCGCCTACCAGACGCCACGCTCGCTTGTCAAGAGGGCGTGGTTATCCACAGGTTCCCGCGAGTTGTCAACAATCGTTTCATAACCCCCGCTTCAGGCTCATGCCAGGCGGGTTGGCGCTGGAGAGCGTCACCAGACGGAGGTCGGCCATGATGAAGGTAAACATTGCGGCAGCAAGAAAATTCTCCCTCTCTGCAGTTCAATCCGTCCCGGTCGTTACTGAAGCGGATCTGGGGCTTGATTTGCTCTGCTTTGAGGCAGGGCAGAAGACTGCCGAAATGAAGCATAACGGTACGACTGTTTACCAGGTTATTGAGGGTGAAGCGATAGTGCGCACGGAATCAGGGCGCGAAGTTGCCGGTTCCGGTCGGCTCATCAGCGTTGCGCGCGGGCAGGCCCACACGGTCGAGAACGCCGGTGGTGGACTGCTGGTCGTGCTGGCGGCCAGAGCCGAACCTGGATGAGCTTCCTCTATCCGGCCTATCTATGGTTGCTGGCCGCCATCCCGCTCGTGGTGGCTTTGCACTTTCTCCGCAACCGGCGCAGGCACCAGCTGGTGTCGGCTCTGTTCCTGTGGAAGCAGGCCAGCGATCAGGCGTCGGAACGCCGTCGCTTCGCCCTCTGGTGGCTGTTGCTGCTCCAGGTACTGGCAGTGGCGGCCCTGGCCGCCGCGCTGGCACAGCCCGTGTTGCCGGGCAGGGGAGTGCCGGACCGTGTGCTGATAGTTGACGCCTCGGCAAGCATGGCCGCCGAGGACCCTGATGGGGTCCGGCTGGTCAAGGCGCTCGCTGAGGCCGGCAGGCTGGTGAGCGCCGGCGGTCGTGTGGCGCTGATCAGGGCCGGCAGCACCGCCACGGTGCTTGCACCACTCGACGCCAGCAGCTCGGACCTGGCTGTGGCGCTCGCCGGGCTGAGGGCTGCTGACGCCACTGCGGACCTGGACGGTGCCCTGCAGCTGGCCTCCGCAGTGGCCCCCGAGGCGGAAGTGCACCTGTTCACTGATCAGCCGGCCACCGGCCGGCAGGGAGTCGAGTGGCACAGCGTGGCCGGCGGGGGCCTGAACCTGGGCATCAGCACCTTTGACCTGGGGCCCCAGCAGGCGTTCGTGGCCATCACCTCCAGCTGGCCGCAGCCGCAGCTGGTCACGGTTGAGCTGGAGCAGGACGGAAACCTGGCCGGCAGTGCCGAGGTGCTGGTGCCGGCTTCGGGTCAGGGCAACATCACCTTCCCCACCCAGGCCGACACCGGTGTGTTCAGGGCCCGGGTCGTGCCACCCGAAGCTGACGCCCTCAGCCTGGACGATGAAGCATGGGCCGGCAGCCGCCAGCTCAGCTACTACGTCCTGGGCGAATCCGAACCCCTGCAGCGCGCGCGGGCCGCCGTGCCCGGCCTGGCCGCTGCGCCGAGTGCCGCTTCAGCAGACGTGCTGGTCGCCCCGGACGCGGACCGGGACCTCACGCTGCCCGCCCAGAACCTGCTGCTGTTCAGGGAGCGAAGCGCCAGCCCTGAGTACTTCGAGATCCGGGACTGGGACCAGTCCGATCCGCTGCTGCGCTTCGTTGACCTGCAGGGAGCGCAGGTGGGTCTGGACCCTTCCTGGCAGCCCGATCCTGCTGGCGACGACCGCGCGGTCGCCCGCGTTGCAGACCTCCTGCCCGTTCTGCTGGTGGGCGAGCGGGAGGGACGCCGCACGGTGCAGCTGGGCTTTGATCCGGCGCAGAGTGACCTGATCTACCGGCCGGCGTTCCCGACCCTGGTGGCCAACGTCATCAGGTACTTCCGGGGTGAGGCCACGGTCCGCCTGGGAGCGCTGCTGCCCGAGGGCGCCACCCTGAACGGTGAGCCGGTCACCCACGCGCTGGAGCCAGGCGTCTATGAGGTGCCGGGAGGCCAGCTGAGCGCCAGCTTGCTGAGCGCCAGCGAGTCCCGCATTCCCGGGCCGCAACCTGCCGCGGCCGAGGGGCCGGCTGCCGGGACGGCCACTTCGGTGCCAGCGGGGGACAGGAGCCTCGTCCGCTGGCTGCTGGTGCTGCTGCCGCTGCTGCTTCTGGCTGAATGGCTGCTCTGGAGCCGGCGCAGCGCAAGGGTGTCACGCCGACTGATAAAGTCTGGTCAATGAGACTCAAGGGCATCCTGATCACAATCGTCGTTCTGGCAGGTGCTGCCTTCGCTGCCGTCAACTGGCAGGTCCTGTTCGACCTGCAACCGGTCAACCTGTTCTTCACAACCGTGGAGCTGCCGCTGGGCCTGCTGCTCCTGTTCCTGGCCATCGGGCTGAGCCTGGTGTTCTTCCTCGTCTCCCTGTTCGACCGGGCGGTCCAGCTGCGCCAGATCACGCAGCAGGAACAGACCATCAACAGTCTGAGGCAGCGGCTGGACAAGCGCCGGCTCGAGGAGCTGTCCGAACTTGGCGAGAGCGTGCGGCTCAACCTGGAGCACGTCGCCCAGCAGGTACGTGATGAGAACTCACGGCTCGAGGTCAGCATGCGTGAGGACGTGTCCTCGTTCGAGACCCGCATGCGAGACCACATGGATGAGCTCGAAGAGAAGTTGCGCGCCCGGCCGGGAATCGATCCGCTTCCCGCGCCGGAGCCTGACTGACCGCGGTGCGGGCACTTCTTGCGGTGCTGCTGTTGGCGCTGGCTGGCAGCGGCAGTGTGGCGCAGGTCGAGGTCAGCGTCGCCTCGAACACTCCCGAAACGGTGGAACAGGGCGGCGTGGCCCGGGCCGAGTTCACACTGCGGGTGACTTCAGGCGCTGATGCCATCGGACAGGGCGTCTGGTTCCTTAACGTCATCGAGCCGCTTGCCGGCGGTGAGGTGCGTCAAGTGTCACAGCAGCTCTTCTCGTCAGCCTCGGAGGAGGGCCAGTTGTTCCGCCGGGTGTTCAGCGGTGCCGAGCTCGCAGCTGGCCTGTCAACGGTGCTGGAGTTCCGCTTGCGCGCCAACGCCCCACCCGGTGATTACCTCATCGCCCTCACGCTTTATGAAGGGACCGTGACCAACCCCTCGCGCGTCAATCCGGCGCGGCGCCTGGCGATGCAGTTTCTGCCCTTCCGGGTGGTCCCGCGCGGGGGCTGAAGCAATCTGCAGCTGACGGCCGTTCCCTGCGCCGTCTGCTAATCTCTAGCCATGGAAGAGACCAACCCAACCGATGCGCTCAGGGCCGCGGTGCTGGAATCGCTGAAGGTCGTGCATGACCCGGAGATCCCAGTCAACATCGTGGACCTGGGCCTCGTATATGACGTGAGGGTGGCCGATGACGGGGCTGTGGAAGTGGACATGACCCTGACCAGCATGGGCTGCCCGGTGCAGGACATGATTCAGAGTGACGCCGAACTGGCGGTGATGCGCGTTGACGGAGTGTCACGCGCCAACGTCGAGTTCGTGTGGTCGCCCCCGTGGGGCATGGACAAGGTGTCCGAAGACGGCCGCAAGCAACTGCGGATGTTCGGATTCAGTGTCTGAAGCTGCGGTGACGCCGCGGGCAGCTGGCTGAAGCATGCTGTTCAGGCGCCGGCGCAAGGCCGAAACAAGGGAAGAGACATGGCGGCGGCTGGCTGCCGGCCTGCGGTTCATCGAACACCAGGACGGCAGCCGGTTGCTTGCAGGTTTCCTTGATCTGGAAAGCACGCCACTGAGCGGGCCGCTGTTCCAGGCGGCCAACACCGGTGGGCTGAACGTGTTCGCCTTCGACTTCCTGTCAGATGTCCGGGTGCCAGGCAATCACGTGCCGAGCGTGGGCTGCCTCCTGGTGGCGGAGTCCGCCTTCTGCCCCGTGCCGCTGCGCCTCGACCGGCAGTTGCGCAGTCAGCTGGCCGGCATCCAGGCTGGAGCCAGTGGCGCCCGGGTGGTTGACGCCGGGACCCGGGATGATTTCGGAACGCGCGTGACCGTGGTGGCGCGCGATACCGAAGTGGCCGCCCGCCTTCTGACACCCGAGGTGCGTCGGGCAGCCTTGCGGTTGCTCGAGCGGTCCGGTCAGCCGCCCACGATCACCGCCAGTGATCGTCAGCTGCTGGCGCAGGTTCCGCAGGACCGTTTCGATCTGGAGGAGCTCGAGTCGCTCATGTCCGGGCTGCTGTCTCTGTACCTGGCCCTTGAGGCCGCGGCTAATCCAGGTTCAGCTTCTTGAGCAGCTCCAGCCGCTGGCTCTTGCCGAGCCCGCTGGCGGCCACAAGCTCACGGAAGCGTTCGACGTCCAGCGCCTGCAGCACCAGCTCCAGCTCGGAACGCGCCAGGTTGCGTCCGTGCAGGATGTGCTCCTCGAACGCTTCGAACGCGGCGGGGGCCACTGCCCTGACGATGCCGGCCATCGCGTCGCCGTAGGCCCTTATCTCCTGCTGTGCGTGCCAGTCCATGCGCAGCCTCAGGAAATGGAACAGGTTGTTGAGGTCTATCTGCCAGTACATCTCGGTGTACAGCGAGACCGGCAGGTTTATGCGGGCGAGTTCGCGGGCCACGTCGCTTTCGAGCAGACCTTCGTAGGCGGCGTAGGCCTCCTCCTGTCCCTCGCGGAATGTGGTCACGGCCCGCTCCGCCAGCTCGGCGGGCACGGGTGCGTCACTGCCACCCTGGCGGTTGCTGGTTGACTGCAGCCTGATCTCACTGGCCTCGGGCTGGTAGAACTCGTCACGCATCACCGAGTAGCGTCCGCTGATCTCATTGAGCCTGGCGGTGCGGTGCCTCAGCCATTGGCGGGCCACGAAGATGGGCATCTTCAGATGGAAGGTGAAGACCACCTGCTCAAACGGCGAGGTGTGGCGATTGCGCAGCAGGTAGGAGATGAGCGCCCGGTCTTCGCGCACCGTGCGGGTTCCGGCACCGTAGCTGACCCGCGCCGCCTGGACGATGCGGTCGTCACCGCCCATGTAGTCGACTAAGCGGACGAAGCCCTTGTCCAGGACCCGTATTTCCTTATCCAACAGGTCGTCTGCTGCGGCATTTGTGGAGCGTGGCATGATGGCGAC
>CAZBBU010000020.1:0-12730 GCA_964489965.1 uncultured bacterium | reverse complement strand
TTCACGCTGCCGTTCACGGTCTGGGTGCTCACCGCGTTCTTCAGGGGATTGCCCACCTCGCTGCTGCAGGCAGCGCAGGTCGACGGTGCCAACATGATGCAGACGTTCTGGCAGGTACTGCTGCCGCTCAGTGCCCCGGCGCTCGTCACCACCGGGCTGCTGGCGTTCATCCAGGCCTGGAACGAGTACCTGTTCGCCCTGACCTTCACCAGCATCGAGCCGACTGCCAGAACGGTGCCGGTGGCGATTGCGCTCTTCACCGGACAGTTGCAGAGGCAGGAGCCGTTCGGTGAGATCATGGCAGCGGCGATCGTGGTGACGATTCCGCTCATCGCGCTGGTGCTGATCTTCCAGAACCGGATTGTAGAAGGGCTCACCGCAGGTGCAGTGAAAGGCTGAGGCAGTCCGGTACAGTTGCGGGCATGGAACCATTCAATCCCGACTTGCCCTACGTTTCGCAGCGGATGCCGGTGCTGGCACACAACGTGGTGGCCACTTCCCAGCCGCTCGCTGCCCAGGCCGGACTGCGGGCGTTGCTGAGCGGCGGAAACGCGGTGGACGCCGCCATAGCTGCCGCAGTCACCCTGACCGTGGTGGAACCGACTTCCAACGGCATCGGCAGTGACCTGTTCGCGATTCTTGCTGTGGACGGCAAGCTGCATGGTCTGAACTCCAGCGGCCGCTCACCCGCGGCGCTGCCGGCGGAAGAGTTCGGGCAGCTGGAGGCGATGCCGCGCCACGGCTGGGCACCCGTCACCGTGCCCGGTGCCGTGGCCGGCTGGGCAGAACTGTCCGCGCGCTTCGGAAAATTGCCATTCAGGGACCTGTTCGACGCCGCCATCACCTACGCCAGGGAAGGCTACCCGCTGAGCCCCGTCACCGCTGAGGCGTGGCAACGCAGCGCGCAGGGCCCACTGGCGCAGCAGCCAGACTTCGTACGCGAGTTCCTGCAGGACGGGCGGGCTCCGCGGGCCGGTGAGACGGTGCGGCTGCCCGGCCACGCCCGGGCGCTTGAGCTCATAGCGGAATCAGAGGGCCGGGACTTCTACGAGGGGGAACTGGCAGCCGCCATGGACGCTCATGCCCGCAGTGGCGGTGGTTGGCTGCGCGCTTCGGACCTGGCGGCCCACAAGGCTGACTGGACCGGCACCATCAGCCAGCAGTACGGGGGAATCGAGCTGCATGAGATCCCACCCAACGGTCAGGGTGTGGCCGCGTTGATGGCACTGGGCATCCTGCGGAGCTTCGACCTGGATGCGATGGACCCGGACTCGGCCGAATCGCTGCACCTGCAACTCGAGGCCATGAAACTGGCTTACGCCGACGCGTACCGGTTCGTTGCCGATCCCGGGCACATGGAATACAGCCCGGCCCAGTTGCTGGATGCCGACTACCTGGCTGGACGGGCCAGGCTCATAGATACGGGGCGCGCCCAGGATTTCAGTCACGGCACGCCGCCGTCCAGCGGCACCGTCTACCTGAGTGCGGCGGACGCAAGCGGCATGATGGTCTCCTTGATCCAGTCCAACTACATGGGCTTCGGCTCCGGCATCGTGGTTCCCGGTTACGGCCTGTCACTGCAGAACCGGGGCGCGGGCTTCAGCGTTGCCAAAGGTCATCCCAACCGGGTCGGGCCCTCCAAACGCCCATTCCACACCATCATACCGGGCTTCACCACGCGCGCCGGGGTGCCGGAGATGAGCTTCGGCGTGATGGGTGGGCCCATGCAGCCGCAGGGTCATGTGCAGATGGTGCTGCGCACCGAAACGTGGGGCCAGAATCCCCAGGCTGCCAGCGACGCGCCCCGCTGGCAGGTCATGGCCGGCCTGAAGGTTCAGGTGGAGGCGGGCGTGCCGGAGGCCACCCGACAGGCCTTGCGGACACTGGGGCACGACCTCACCGTTGGCGAACCGGCCGGGTTCGGTGGTGCGCAACTGGTGCGTCGCCTGCCCTCAGGCGCTTACCTGGCTGCCAGTGACCACAGGAAGGACGGCCAGGCAGTAGGCTGGTGACCTGATGACCGTCGCGCGGGGCTGGCGCATAGAGGAACACGCCGAGTTGGATTCCACCCAGGATGAGCTCAGGCGCCGGCTTGAGTCTGGCGAGAACGTGGAGCGCCTGGTGATCCGGGCGGCCGTTCAGACCGCCGGTCGCGGCCAGCGCTCACGTGACTGGCAGAGTGACGACGGCGGCTCCTGGCAGACCGCGGCCCTGAAGGGGCACGCGCTTCCGGCCGCCAGCCTGTTCATGGCCATCGGCATCGCCCGGCAACTCAACTCAGCGCTGGATCCGGAACGCCAGCTGAACCTGAAATGGCCTAACGACATCCTGCTGGCCGGCCGCAAGGTGGCGGGAATCCTCGCCGAGTACAGCCGCGGCCACCTGCTTGTCGGCGTTGGTGTCAACGTGAACAACCGGCACCCCGCGACTGCAGCCTCCCTCTCTCCGCTGCCACTGGACCAGGTTCACGCCCTGGTCCTGGAAGGCGTGGCTCAGGGCTGGCACATGATGCACGAGGAATCCGGTCTGCTGGCCGCCGAGTACCGCAAGCTGGACAGCCTGCACGGCAAGCAGCTGCAGTTCAGCCGTGCAGGCGTGCACCACGTGGGCACGGCTGACGGTGTTGACCTCTCCGGCCGACTGCGCCTGGATACTGGCAAGGACGTCATGCTGGTGGACAGCGCGGTGTCACTCAGGCCAGTTCAGTAACCGTAGCGTTCGAGTATCCCCAGGATCTGTTCCTGTTCGCTGCTGCCGGGAATCCAGCCGGCTGCTGCCGCGTTGGCGCGGATCTGGGCAGATCTGGTGGCACCCGCGATGACGCTGGCCACAGGGCTGCGCGCCAGCAGCCACCCGAACGCCAGTTCCAGGATGCTGCGGTCGACTGACTCGCAGAAGGCCATGAGCTCCTCGATGAGCTGCAGGTTCTCCGAGGTCAGCAGCTCCTCACCACGTGGGGTTCCGCTGAGCCGCGTGTCAGTGGGCAGTTCTGATCCGGCGCGGTACTTGCCCGTGAGCAAGCCGTTGTGCAGCGGGAAGAAGGGGATGAAAGCCGTGTCATTCGCGGCGCACCAGTCCAGCACCCCGTCCTGCTCCGGTTCGCGGTGCAGAAGACTGTAGCGGTTCTGAACGCCCACGAATCGTGCGCCGGAAGCGGCCTCGCTTGCTTCCTGCAGCTGGCTGGCGCTGAAGTTGCTGCAGCCGATCTCGCGCACCAGGCCACGCTGGACGAGGTCATCCAGTGCACCCAGGGTGTCGGCTATCGGCACGGACGGGTCGGGCGTGTGCAGCATGTAGAAGTCGATCCAGTCGCTGCCAAGGCGACGCAGGCTGTCCTCGACCGCGCTGCGGATGTAATCGGGGTGGGCGCCGCGCTTCTCCTCGCTCATCTTCATGCCGAACTTGCTGGTGATCACCACGTCCTTGCGGCGCTTGCCAAGGGCCCGGCCCAGGAACTCCTCGCTCTGGCCGGAGCCGTAGATGTCGGCGGTGTCAAAGAAGTTGATGCCTTCGTCCAGGGCCGCGTCCACGACTTCCCTGGTCTGAGCCGCGTCCAGGCGCCGGCCGAAATTGTTGCAGCCCACGCCCACAACCGATACCTTCAGTGAACCGATATTCCTGCTTTCCACGAGCATGCCTCCCTGGTCTGGCGCGAAGCGCCACTGCCTGCCAGATTAGCGCGTGCCAGCCCGGCCTGGACCCTGCCCTTTGCTATGCTGAACACGTTGATTGCCACCGGTCTGTTCAGCTTTAAGGACCCTAGGAAATGGGAGGTCAGATGATGTCAACCGTCAGACTGACGGTCGCCCAGGCGCTCGTCAGATTCCTGGCAGCACAGTACTCGCTGCGTGACGGAGTCAGGCGCCGCCTTGTGCCGGGTGTATGGGGCATCCTGGGACACGGCAACGTGGCCGGTCTCGGCCAGGCTCTGCAGGAACTCGGCCCGGAACACGGACTTCAGGCCTGGCGCGGTCAGAACGAACAGGCGATGGTGCACGCTGCCACCGCCTTCGCCAAGCACAGCAACCGTCTGCAGGTTCAGGCTGTTACCACCTCGATCGGACCGGGCGCACTGAACATGATCACGGGTGCGGCAACCGCAACCGTCAACCGCCTGCCGGTTCTGCTGCTGCCCAGTGACTACTTCGCGAACCGCAGCTCCGACCCGGTGCTGCAGCAACTGGAACAACCGAACTCGCCGGACCTGACTGTCAACGAGGCGTTCAAACCCGTATCACGCTTCTATGCACGTATCGAACGGCCGGAGCAGCTCAGCTCGGTACTCCTGGCCGCCATGAGGGTGCTGGTCGACCCGGTGGAGACCGGGGCGGTAACCATCAGCCTGCCGGAAGACGTGCAGGCGGAAGCCTTCAACTGGCCGCGCGAGCTGTTCGAGGAGAGGGACTGGCTGGTGCGCCGACCACCGGCGGACCAGGCTTCACTGGAAGCTGCGGTGGAACTGCTGGCAGCTGCCGAACGGCCCCTGATAGTCGTAGGCGGTGGGGCCATCTACTCCGCTGCCAGCCAGGTGCTGACTGACTTCGCGGAATACTTCGGAATTCCCGTTGTTGAGAGTCAGGCCGGCAAGGGAGCGCTACCCTGGAACCATCCACTGAACGCCGGGCCCGTCGGCGCCAACGGCGGTTCCGCCGCCAACGCGTTGGCCGCCGGTGCGGACCTGGTGCTGGCGGTCGGTACGAGGCTTGGCGATTTCGTAACAGCCTCGCGCAGCGCCTTCCAGAATGACGCCGTCCGCTTCATCGGCCTCAACGTCGCCGCATACGACGCCGGCAAACTCGCCGGCAGCCCGCTCGTGGCAGATGCCAGGACGGGACTCGAACAGCTGACGGTGGCACTTGAGGGCCGGCGTGAGCCATCGGACGAGTACCTGGCGGAAGTGGCGGAACTCAAGGCCGAATGGGACGCCACGGTCGACGGGCTGCGCAATCTCGAGGCGGCCGGTGGACTGGCGCAATCCCGGGTCATGGGTATGGTCAACGACTGTTTCGGGGGCCACGCCACCGTCATCTGTGCAGCCGGCAGCATGCCGGGTGACCTGCTCAAACTGTGGCGGCCGGAAGATGACAAGGCCTATCACCTCGAGTACGGCTTCTCCTGCATGGGTTACGAGATTCCAGCCGCACTCGGCGTGAAGATGGCCGAACCGGAACGGGAAGTGGTGGTATTCGTCGGTGACGGTACCTACCTGATGATGAACAGTGAACTCGTCACGGCTGTGGCCGAAGGCCTGGACTTCACGGTGATTCTGGTGGACAACCACGGCTACCAGTCCATCCATGGGCTGCAGCGCAGCGTCGGTTCGCCCAGCTTCCTTAACGAACTGCGCATGCGCAACCACAGCAGTGGCAACCTGGATGGCCCTTACGTGCACCTCGACCTGGCGGCCCACGCACGCTCGCTGGGGGCGCATGCCTTCATGGTCGAGGATGCCGAGGGGCTGAGGCTGGCACTCGAGGGTGCGCGTGAGCTGGACGGGGTCAGGGTGATCGTGGTGGAGACCGATCCTGACAAGCGCGTGCCATCATTCGACGGCTGGTGGGACGTGCCGGTGGCCGAGGTCAGCACGCAGAAGTCCGTCAAGCAGGCCCGTCGTGAATACGAGCGGGGTCGCAGTCGCCAGAAGGTGCACCTGTGAGCGGCAACCTGCTTGGCGTCGGCCCCATCGGCTGGGTCAACGATGACCTGCGGGACTGGGGCGCGGACCGTGACGGCAGGGACGTGCTTGAAGAGATCAGCGGACTCGGCTTCCACGGCACCGAGATGAGCTACAGGTTCCCGCAGGACCCCGACGAGCTGCGCTCCACACTGGCGGAGTTCGACCTGGTCCTGGCCGCCGCCTACCGCTGGACCAATTTCACGGTGGAGCAGTACTTTGCCGAGGAGGTGACGCTGGCCAAAGCCCATGTCGACTTCTGCAAGGCGGCCGGCGCCCGCTTCGCCACCCTCGCCGAGGGCGGCGGTTCGCAGCACTGGGACCGGCGCGGTCCGTCGCAGGTGGTCACCCGGTTGGATGAACGGGGCTGGGAGCTGCTTCAGGACGGCCTGCACCAGGTGGGCGACTACGCGCGAAAGCAGGGGGTACGGCTCAGCATCCACCCACACGGTGGAACGGCAGTGGAGTCCGCGGACGAAGTCGACCGGCTGCTCACGATGCTCAACCCGGAGCTGGTCGGTTATTGCTTCGATTCCGGCCATGCTCTCTACGGCGGTGCGGATCCCGGGCGGCTCGCCGGCAAGTGGGCGCACCGCATAAGCTACGTGCACCTGAAGGACGTCCGTGCCGAGGTGCTGAGCCGGGCGCGGGCCGGCAACTGGGATTTTGCCACGGCGGTACGCAACAACATCTTCTGCACGCCCGGAGCCGGAATGATGGACTTCGACCCGATCATGGCTGTGCTGAAGCAGGTCGGCTACGGTGGCTGGCTGGTGATAGAAGCGGAACAGGATCCGTCCGTGCATGACGCCCGCGAGGTATCCGGTCAGGCACTGGAACTGCTCAGGGACCGCTACGGCCTGAGCGGCAGGAGGAACTGAGTTGCTCAAGTTCGGAGTTATAGGCGCGGGCCGGATCGGCCGCCTGCATGCCCGCAACCTGGCTGGCGCCATCGATGGCGCGCAGCTGGTGGCTGTCATGGACGCTGACCCGGCTGCGGCTGAGGCGGCGGCTTTCGGGGGTGCCAGCAGCACCACGGATGCGGGTGCGATCTTCGCGGACCCCAACATCGACGCCGTACTCATCGCCTCGCCCACCTCACTGCACGCCGGACAGATCCGGGAGGCGGCAGCTGCCGGCAAGGCCATCTTCTGTGAGAAACCGGTGGCGCTGGATCTGGGTGAGACGATCGAGGCGATGCGGCTGGTCCAGCAGAGCGGCGTGCCTTTCCAGATCGGATTCAACCGCAGGTTCGATCCGGGTTACGCGGCCCTGGCCCGCGAGATCGGCGTGGGCAGCATCGGCAATGTGGAACTGTTCCGCAGCCAGTCGAGCGATCCGGAACCGCCCGCCCGCGAGTACGCCATGCACTCGGGTGGCATCTACCTTGACAGCGTCATCCATGACATCGACACGGCCCGCTTCACGGTAGGCGAGATCGACAAGGTCACTGCACTGGGCCGGGTATTCGCCAATCCCGAGCTGCTGGACGCCGCTGACGTGGACACCAGCGTCCTGACCCTGGAGTTCACCAGCGGCGCCCTGGGTGTGATCATGAACTCGCGCCGTACCGTGCATGGTTACGACCTGCGGGTGGAAGTGCACGGCGAGAAGGGCAAGCTGGTCACGGAGGACGAGCGGGCCACCAAACTTTGGCGTTACGGCAAGGACGGAATCAGCGGCGATTACTACCACTACTTCCTGGAGCGGTTCCGTGACGCCTACAGGCTGGAACTGCAGGCGTTCGTGACGGACGTGCTGAGCGGCATCACGCCCTCGCCCGGACCCCGTGACGCCGTGGAATCACTGCGGGTCGCCGTAGCAGCCACCAGGAGCCTGCATGAGGGCCGGACGGTAGCCATCGACGAGCTGCCTGGCCTGGATGCCGACTGAAGGAGGAACAGCATGAGACACGTGATACCCGTAAACAGCGAGTCGTCATTCCGGCAGGCGGTGACTCCGGAACAGGCCGGCTGGAAGTACCTGACCTTCCACGTGCACGCGATGTCGCCCGGGCAGGTGTACGAGGACGACACGCGGGGCCAGGAGCTTCTGCTCGTTTTCCTGAGCGGCGGCGCCACTGTCAGGACCGGCTCTGACGAGTGGAGTTTCACAGGTCGCGACAACGTGTTCAAGGGCCGTCCCTATGCCGTTTACTTGCCGCCGGGCAGCCATTACGAGCTCAGGGCGGACAGTGAAGTCGAGGTGGCCGTGGCCTTCGCCCCGGCCGAGGGCCGGCTGCCGGCCCGCCTGATCAGGCCGCAGGACGTGAAAATAGAGATCCGCGGCGGTCACAACGCCACCCGGCAGATCTCACACATCCTGGACCCGGGCGACGCCGAGAAGCTGCTGTGCGTGGAGGTTTACACGCCTTCGGGGAACTGGAGCAGCTACCCGCCGCACAAGCACGACATCCAGAATCCACCGGAGGAAGTGGATCTGGAGGAGATCTACCACTACCGTTTCCAGCCGCAGAACGGCTGGGCACTGCAGAGGCTCTACACGGACGACCGCAGCCTGGACGAGGTTCTCAAGGTGAACGATGGTGACACGGTGCTGGTCCGTGAAGGCTACCACCCGGTGGTGACAGCTCCCGGCTTCGACGCCTATTACCTGAACTTCCTGGCAGGCGAGACACCGTCCTGGATCGCCAGGGATGAACCGGACCTGGCTTGGGTGCGCGGACAGTGGGAAGGCCGTGAAGACCGGCTGAAGCTGCCGCTCGAGTAGAGCGGGGCCCGCTCAGTAACCGCCGTGTGACGACACCAGCGCGTTCACTTCAGCCAGGGTTGCCATCGCGTTTGCGCAGCCCTGGCGTGTCACCACCAGTGCGCCGCAGGCGTTGCCGTGGCGGGCGCTCCTGAACCAGTCCCAACCCTGATGACGGCCGTAGATCAGTCCGGCGGCAAAGGCGTCACCTGCCCCCAGCACGTTGACCACGTCAACCGGGAAACCGGGCGCCCTGACGGTTTCGCCTGAGCGGAGGTGCACGGTGGCGCCGTCGGCTCCGCGCTTGACCACCAGCGCTTCCGGCCCGCCTGCCATGGTCATGACCTCACGGATGTTCGCTTCAACGTCGCCACGGATGACGGGTGCCGAGATTTGCTGGTGGCTGATCTCGATGTCGGCCGGGTCACTGAGCATCATGGCGTTGAGCTCCTCCTCCGTGCCGATGGCAACGTCAACGTACTGCAGCAGGAAACGCGCGTTCACGCCGTATGCGCGCGGGTCGTGCCACTGGTCCGCCCGGAAGTCCAGGTCGAAGTAGACCGTGGTTCCGGCCCGGCGGGCTGTTTCGGCGGCGAAGAAGGTGGCGCTTCGGGCGGGCTCGCGGGCCAGGCCGGTCCCGGACACTTCCAGTGCGTGGGCGTCGGCTATGGGCGTGGCCAGCACGTCGTCAATGTCCAGCTGGATGTCCGCGGCGTTGTCACGGTAGAACACCAGCGGGTACCTGTCGGGAGGCTCGATGCCCAGGAGCACTGCCGCGCTGCGGGCACCGGGTTTGACGGGCACGAAACTCGTGTCCACGCCTTCTCGCCTGAGGAAAGCGAGGATGAAATCTCCTACCTTGTCCTGGCCCACGGCGGTCAGCAGGCTCACGTTCAGTCCCAGGCGACCGGCACCCACGGCTATATTCAGCGGGCTGCCGCCGACCAGGGCAGCGAAACTGGTGATCTCCTCGAACGGCGCCCCGATGTCATTCGAGTACAGGTCGATGCCTGAACGCCCCATGGTGATGAGGTCAAATCCGTCTTTCATTCCCGCCATACTACCCAAGCCAGGCAGGCGTTGCGGAAATAACACGCCCTTACTCCCCATCAGTTAAAATACGGGGCGCTTGTCTCCATGGCCCCATGGTCTAGCGGTCAGGACAGCACCCTCTCACGGTGCAAGCTAGGGTTCGATTCCCTATGGGGTCACCAGATTCAGGGCGGAACCTGCCAGCCTGGCGGGTTCCGCCCTTTCCTTTTCAGTGTGCTTCGTCAGTTCGGCGCCGGCAGCGTGAAGTGGAAGATGGCGCCCTCACCGGGCTCACTCTCCGCCCAGATCCGGCCGCCGTGCCGGCTGATGATGCGTTACACGGTGGCGAGACCTATGCCGGTGCCAGTGAATTCCTCGTTGGCGTGCAGCCGCTGGAAGGGCACGAACAGCTTGCCCGCGTACTCCATGCTGAAGCCGGCGCCGTTGTCCTGCACGAAATAGACGGTTTCGTCACCGATCTGCTCCACACCCACGCTGATGTGTGCCCGTTCCTGGCCGGCCGTGAACTTCCAGGCGTTGCCGAGTATGTTCTCCAGGCAGATGAGCAGCAGGCGCTCGTCCGCCACCGCCATCATGTCGGGCTCCACTTCCCAGGTCACCTGGCGCTCGGGATCGGTGGCGGCCAGGTCCCTGAGCTGGCCAAGGGCCAGTTCGCTGAGATTGACGGGCGAGCGTTTCAGTTCGCCCTGCGACAGGCGTGAGAGGCTCAGCAGGTCGTCAATCAGCTGACCCATGCGCGCTGCGCCGGCCCTTATGCGGCGCAGGTAGTTCTGGGCGGTCTCATCCAACTGGTGGGCGTAATCTTCCTGCAGCGCCTGGCTGAAACCGTCGATGCCGCGGAGCGGTGTGCGCAGGTCATGCGAGGCGGAGTAGGTGAAGGCCTCCAGCTCAGCGTTGACCGCCTGAAGCTGCTCGGTCCGCTCGCTGACCCGCCGCTCGAGCTCCTCGTTCAGGTCGACCGCCTGGCTGAACGCCCGGGCCTTGGCGACGTTGGCGGCCGCGCGCCTGCCCACCTCCGCGTAGAAGTAGTTATCCTGCTCGTCGAAGTAATTGTCACTGCCACAGTCCACCAGCACCATGCTGCCCAGCAGCTCGTTCTGTGACTCTAGTGGCACCACCAGAGCGCTGCCGAAACCAAGCCGTTCCAGCAGGCTGATGAACTCGTGTTCCTCGTGCAGTGCCGCGCGCAGCTGGTCGCTCAGTCCCTGCAGCAGCACGGGCCGGCCGTCTGCCAGCATGTCCCTCAGGTGGCGATTGAGCTCCCTGATGCCCGGCAGCAGGCGCAACAGCCTCTCCATGTCATCACTGCGGTCCTCGGAACGGTGCCGGCCCGTGATCTGCTCCAGCTGCCCCTTCTCGTCCAGCAGGCTGATGACCACCCAGTCGCAGTACTGGCTGCTGAGCATCTGCGGCAGCCTCTCAAGGGTGGTGGTGGCGTCCGTCTCACCGGACATGAGCAGACCCAGGTCCGCCAGGAACATGGCCCGGTTGTTCGCCCGTTCGGCCTGGGTGCGGGCAGCCCGCTCCAGCTCCAGGGCGGTGGTCCGGGCCGACTCTGCCGCGCGTCGTTCCAGTACTTCCGATTGCAGGCTTGCATACGTGGCGGAGTTCAGCTCCACCTGCCGGTGCAGCTCGTCCACGCTGTGCTGCAGGGTGGCGGTGAACCTGTCCAGAAACAAGCCCAGCATGATGAGCAGGCCCATGTTGAGCAGGAGCGCGCTGAGGCTGGAACTGTCGAAGATGGATCCGAAGCCGAGCCCCATGTTCGCAGTCACACCCTGGAGCGTGGCGATGAAGGCGATGGCCGCCACCGCCAGCCCGGTGGCGGCCAGCAGGTGCCGGCGCCCCAGCAGCAGTGCGGAGATGGCGATCGGCAGTACGTACAGTGTCACGGTCATCGCCCGCCGGGAGACGTCAGTGAGGCTCACCGCGTAGGTGATGGCGGCCAGCATGATGGTGACGAGCAGCTGCACGGCGATCGAGAAATTGCCACGGCGCAGGTGACGAATGGCGCTGATGTCCAGTACCAGCAGCAGCAGCGCCACAGCTGCGGTGACGAGACCCTCCAGAAGTGGGGCCCGCAACAGGCTGGCTGTGCCGAACAGTATGAGCAGCAGACCCAGCAGGACACACAGGAACCAGATCAGGGGAGTCCACTCGCGGCGCAGGTTCAGTTGCGGCAAATTCGTACTGTCTACAAGAACGCGGCCACGACGGGATTCCGGCTGCATGGTGAGATACTATCAGCTACCCGATATGGTGATAGCATGCCAGACTGACATGGCGCCCCAGCCGACCCTGGCCACGGGCGCGTCTTTTCGTGCCTTTCCCTTTCCAGGAGGAATCTATGGCAAAAACCAGTACAACCAAGAAGGCTACGGACGCGGCAAAGGCGAAGGCACCTGCCAAGAAGGCCGCTCCCAAGGCCGCTGCCAAGGCGTCGCCCAAGACCGCCAGCAAGACCGCAAGCAAGAGACCCGCCAAGTCCAAGGCTGCCGCAACCAAGGAGACCGTAAGCAAGGCGGCGCCGGAGACCGCTCCGTCCGCGGAGCTTGGCTGGCTTGAGGCGGCACCCATCCTTAAGCTGCTTGAGCGCGGCGCCAAGGAAGGCTCGCTGGATACGGAAGAGATCACCGATGCCTTCAACCGGACCACCCACCTCCTGCAGGTGGAGGCGGAATCGCTCAGGGTTGAAGACCTGATGGAGCTCATCGAGAGCCGTGGCATCTCAGTTTCCGAGCTGACCGAGGAAGAGATGCTTGATGATGACGAGATCGACCCGGACTCGATTGATGACATCGATGGTGACAGCGATGATGATGACGATGCCATGGACCGTGAGGAGATGGAAGCCAGGGCTGAGGCGATGGCCGACTCACGCGTCAAGACCAACGACCCGGTACGTCAGTACCTGCAGGAGATCGGCCGTGTCAAACTGCTGACGCTGGAAGAGGAGATCAGCCTGGCGCGGCGCATCGAAGACGGTGAGAACGCCAAGGCCACGCTCGATGAGTCCGAGGAAGGCATGCTGGACGACCGCGAGAGACGGCGCCTGCAGCGCATCGTTGAGGACGGTGAGCTGGCGCGCCGTCACCTGATCGAGGCCAACCTGCGCCTGGTCGTTTCGATCGCCAAGAAGTACAACGGACGCGGCATGAGCTTCCTCGACCTGATTCAGGAAGGTAACCAGGGGCTGATTCGCGCGGTCGAGAAGTTCGAGTACCGCAGACGTTACAAGGTCTCCACCTACGCCACCTGGTGGATCCGGCAGGCCATCAACCGCGCCATCGCCGA